>CAZQXY010000027.1:3178-15848 GCA_964597455.1 uncultured Desulfovibrionaceae bacterium | reverse complement strand
ACGATGGAACCGTCCCCCTGCTTCGCGGTGTAACAGATAATCTCTAAGACTGAGCAGTTACAATGTTTGTTTATATCCGAGTTTACGAATCAATTCTAACAATAAGGTTGGTGACGGGCTAAAAGATGGAATTGTGGTATACTGAGAAACAGACTTCTGATTTAGGTTTTTCCTGTAAAGTAAAAGAAACATTATACCGGGCCAGAACGGGTTATCAGGAAATAGCAGTAATTGACACTTACCAGTTTGGTAGAATGCTTGTTCTGGATGGTATGATTCAAACCACGGTTGCTGATAATTTTGTATACCATGAAATGATCGCCCATATTCCCATGAGAACCCATCCTCACCCGCATAACGTACTTGTTATCGGAGGAGGGGATGGAGGGGTTGTACGTGAAATATTGAAGTACCCTGATGTGGAAAAGGTTACACTGGTAGAAATTGATGACCAGGTTATTCAAGCAGCCAAACGCTTTTTACCGGAAATCAGTTCTTCGCTGGAAGACTCCAGGGTAGATCTGCAGGTTGCCGATGGGATAGAATATGTTCGTTCTCTTGACAGTTCTTGTGATATTATTATTGTTGACTCAACTGAACCAGTGGGCCCTGCGGTCGGGCTTTTTGGTTCACCTTTTTATGAAGGGGTTTATCGGGCTTTAAAAGATGACGGCATTCTGGTTGCCCAGACTGAGTCGCCTTTTTTTAACGCTGATTTGATCAGAACAGTATATCGTCGCATAAATGCAGTTTTCCCCCATGCGTACCTGTACCTTGCCCCTGTTCCTACTTATCCGAGCGGTCTTTGGAGTTTTACCCTCGGCTCAAAATATTACAATCCTCTGCAGCCTGCCGGTAGCTGTGTTCCCGAAGGTACCAAATATTATAATGCGGAGATTCATGTCAGTTCATTTTCCCTTCCTCATTTTGTGAGAGATCTACTAATAGATTAATATTAATAGATTAAGATAGATTAATTATGAAGAAGGTATTCAGTTAACAATGTCCTTTGTGTATCCTCTTATGGAGAAGACCGGTATTTTTATGTCCTCCGGCGATGAACTGGAAAAGGCCCGAGGCGTTATTTTGGGTGCACCGCTGGACGATACAAGTTCATTCAGGCCGGGCAGTCGTTTTGCACCGTTATCCATCAGAATGGTATCCAGTGCGCTGGAAGAGTATAGTATTAACCTGTGCCGGGATTTGCGCGATATTTCCTTTTTTGACGCCGGCGACCTTATGTTGCTTCCCGGTAATACTAATACTTCACTTGATACTATTACCGGAGCAGTATCAGGTTTTATTAATAACGGAAAGATACCCTTTATACTAGGAGGGGAGCATACTGTAACTTTTGGCGCTGTGCAGGGCTGTTTAAAAAGTTATCAGGAACTTACCGTTATTTTTATCGACGCCCATGCCGATATGCGCCCCTCTTACGGAGGGGCTACCCAATCACATGCTTCTGTCGCCTATTTGTTGCAGCAGTTAAAAGGAGTTACCATCTACCAGTTTGGGGTGCGTTCCGCCGACAGGGAGGAGATGGCTCTTATCGACAGGGAAAAAGTGTTCCTGTTTAGCGTGATGGAGCCATTAAAACAAATCTTACCGAAACTAAAAGGTTCTCCACTATATATAACGATCGATATGGACGTTGTTGACCCTGCTTTTGCGCCAGGGGTTGCCGCCCCTGAGCCCGGAGGCATATCTTCCGGGGAGATACTGAAAATTTTTCCTTTACTGGAAACCGTGAAGGAGCAGGTAATTGCTTTAGATCTGGTTGAAATATGCCCGCCTTATGATTACTCCCAGGTGACAGCCCTCCTGGGTGCAAAGATTATACGTGAAGCCCTGCTTACTTTATTATAAACATTTTATTTATGATTAAGAAGGAGTTGAATGGGATGGCTGCCAAGTATATTTTTATTACGGGAGGTGTTGTATCTTCGCTCGGAAAAGGTATAACAGCAGCTTCTTTGGGGTGTCTTTTAAAAAGCCGCGGGTTCAGTGTTACTATCCAGAAATTAGACCCGTATATTAATGTTGACCCGGGTACAATGAGCCCTTTTCAGCATGGAGAGATTTTTGTGACCGAAGATGGAGCAGAAACCGATCTTGATCTGGGTCATTATGAAAGGTTTATAGATTCTGATTTGACGCAAAACAATAACGTAACGTCCGGAAAAATATACTGGTCGGTAATTAATAAGGAGCGTTCAGGAGAATATTTGGGAGGAACTGTGCAGGTTATCCCTCATATAACAAATGAAATAAAGGCAAATATTAAACGTGTTGCCGAAGATCCCCGGGTTGACGTAGTTATTACAGAAATAGGCGGTACGGTGGGAGATATTGAAAGCCTTCCCTTTTTGGAAACCATACGCCAGATGAAGACAGACCTGGGAAAGGAAAATGTTTGCTATATACATGTTACGCTGATTCCTTTTATCGAAGTTGCCGGAGAGCTTAAAACGAAACCTACCCAGCACAGCGTAAAGGAACTGCGCAGCATAGGTATACAACCTGATATAATTGTCTGCCGTACAGAACATTCCCTTACAAATGATATCAAGGACAAAATTGCCCTTTTCTGCGATATTAAATCGCGCGAGGTGATCCAGAACAAAAGTGCCTCCAATATCTACCGTGTTCCGTTAATTCTTAAGCAAGAAGGGCTGGATCAGATTGTTCTGGAAAAACTGGGGTTGCCCTTACGGGAAGCAAATTTAGAAGAATGGGGAAAACTGGTAGAGAAAATTGATAACCTTCAGGAAAAGGTTACCGTCGCGCTGGTGGGGAAATATACCGCTTTAAGGGATGCATATCTCAGTGTGGTTGAGGCGCTCGATCATGCCGGTATTTATTACGATACCGAGGTGGAGATACGCTGGATAGAAGCGGAACAGATCGAAAATATAACCCTGCAAGCGCAAGAACAACTTTTTAAAGATGTTCAAGGCATTATAGTTCCCGGGGGATTCGGGAGCCGGGGCATTGAAGGTATAATTCAAGCGGTACGTTTTGCCCGTGAAAGCAGAATACCATTTTTAGGCCTTTGCCTGGGCTTGCATTGTTCCGTCATAGAAGCGGCAAGAAATTTATGCGGCATGAAAGGTGCCCATTCCACAGAATTTGATCCCCTGACTCCTTTTCCTGTGATTGATTTATTGCCGGGGCAAAAAAAGGTTTCAACCAGGGGTGGTACTATGAGACTGGGTCTTTATCCCTGCAAACTTATGCATCCCAGCAAGGCGAGCGAGGCTTATAAACAAGAGATAATCTATGAAAGGCACCGCCATCGCTATGAGTTGAATAACCTGTACAGGGACGAGCTTCAGAATGCCGGGTTTATCTTCAGCGGTATTTCCCCGGACAATAGACTGGTGGAAATTATTGAGTTAAGGGATCATCCGTGGTTTGTTGCCTCCCAGTATCACCCCGAATTTAAATCCCGGCCTAACAGACCTCACCCGCTTTTCAAAGATTTTGTGCGAATGTCCCTGCGCCAAAAACAAGGGTAACAAGGGTAACAAGGGTAAGGGGGATAAATTGTCCGCCATAATCTATTATTCAATAACCCGGCAGGAATGATTTATCAAAAGTAGAAATAAGATATTATAAAACATAGATATTTTGAATATCCGATTATTAACAAATACAAAAAAAAGATCTTTTTTCGGGCAGTTGCTCTTAGTAGGCCGGAAGAAGCCTTTTAAAGGGAATTTTTTTTGCCGGAAAGGAGATATTATGTTTAAAGAAATGCTCGAGGATTTTTTCTATATATTATCTAATTTTAAAAAAAGGGTGCCGCACTTAATTCAAAATAGGAATATATGGCACGGTCTTCTTGTTTATCAGGTCGTTAACCTGCTTTTAGCGCTTGCGGTCATTAATTATGCAGGCATTAAGTGGGAAGAAATAGCTTTGATCTTACCGCAGGGGCTTAATTCTGTTATTACCCCGGAAATAGCCGAAAGTATATTCAGTGTTATACCCTTAGCCACCTTGTTAATAAATCTGGCTTTTGGGCCCCTCTGTTTTTTACTGATGGTAGCAGTATTGAATCTCGCTGCGGAGTTATTTGGCGGGTCAAATGGTCTCTCAGGTTTAGGGGCTATTTTGGGTTATGGACATTCCCCATTTTTATTTGCTGCGCTTGGGTTGATTTTAGCCCGCAGCAGTGCCCTTTATGTTACAGGTATACTATTACTGCTTATTTTCTTATGGTCTTTGGGGCTCAAAATAGCTGGATTAAAACAGGTATATGGTTTTTCGTGGGGCCTGGCTGTGCTGGTATACCTTATGCCAGCGATCTGTTTTTTGGTCGCACTTGCCCTTTTTATACTTCTGGCAATCGTCTTCTTAATCCCGCTCAGAATGCAGTCCATAAATGTTTCTTTTTTTATTATGGATCATATTTAATAATGTTCAAGTGCGGCACTTTATAATTTAAGAAAGGGGAAGTGGAATGAAGCTTGTAACGTTGAGGGATGTCCTGGGTAAAGCTGAAAAAGGCGGCTATGCAGTGGGGGCTTTTAATGCCAACAATATGGAGATTGTGCAGGCTATTATCGAATCTGCCGTAGAAGAGCGTTCTCCGGTAATAATTCAAGCCAGCCAGGGTGCGATAAAATATGCCGGTCTGGATTTTATTGTTGCCATGGTTACGACGGCTGCTGAATCTGCAGATGTTCCCGTTGTGTTGCACCTGGATCACGGTACTGATTTTAGCCAGGTTATGCGCTGTATCCGCCAGGGGTTTAGTTCAGTAATGATTGACGGCTCCAGGTTGCCCCTGGAGGAAAACATTTCGATTACCAGACAGGTGCTTGAGGTAGCCAGGGCGGTAGGTGTCTCCGTAGAGGCTGAACTTGGGAAAATTGGGGGAACTGAGGATGATATTTCCGTTAATGAACGGGATGCCCTTTTTACCGATCCTCAGGAGGCAAAGACCTTTGTGGAAGAAACTGGAGTTGATGCCCTTGCCGTAGCCATCGGAACTGCGCACGGAGTATATAAGGGGGAACCCAAGCTGGATTTTCCGCGTTTGCAAAAGATTAAAGAGCTTACGGATGTCCCTATTGTGCTGCATGGTTCATCGGGGGTTCCTGATGACGCTATTCGGCAGGCGGTGGAGCTGGGAATCAGCAAAATAAATATTGATACGGATATTCGGCAGGCGTTTGTAGGAAGAGCTGTTGCCTACATGAAGGAAAACCCCGACAATATAGATCCCCGTAAGTTGCTTGCGCCGGCGAAAGAGGACGCCAAAAAAATAATCAGAGAAAAAATGCGTCTTTTTGGCAGCGCGGGAAAAGCTTAAACATATTGCTTAATGTGGAGAGGGAAAGATGATGCAAATATATCTCGATTCGGCAAACCCTGTGGAAATAGAGGAGGCTCTTTCCTGGGGTGTTATTAGTGGTGTCACCACAAACCCATCATTAATGGCTAAAGAGACAGGAAGTTTTGCACCGCTGGTAAAGAGAATTTGCAGGATCCTCGGGGAAAATAAACCAGTAAGCGTTGAGGTTTTAAGTACAGCTGCGGAAGGTATGGTTAAAGAAGCAAGGAGCATTACCCTTCTCGCTGCCAATATCGTGATCAAAATCCCGATGGGTGTCGAAGGTCTCAAAGCCGTTTGTCAGTTAAGCCAGGGTGTGGAAAGAGTAAAGTGTAACGTAACGCTTATTTTTTCTGTAAATCAGGCTATTCTTGCCGCACGTGCGGGGGCTGCATATGTGAGCCCCTTTATCGGCCGGCTGGACGATATCGGCTGGGATGGTATCGGGCTTGTGAGGGAGATGGTAGATGTTTTTAAGAAACATAACACTGATACAGCCATTATCGCGGCCAGTATCCGCCATCCCCGCCATACCCATGAGGTGGCTATGGCGGGAGGACATATTGCTACTGTTCCCTTTTCTGTATTAAAACAAATGGTCAGCCATCCGCTTACAGATCTTGGTGTGGAACGGTTTTTACATGATTGGGCGAAAACGCGGAGGGATGAAGTGTTTTAACTTACAGGAATTACTAAAACCGCTTTAAAAAGGGGGAATCGTTAAGTTTATGGAACGGGAGCTGGCTTTGGAATTTGTAAGGGTAACGGAGGCGGCAGCTCTGGCTACAGGCAGGCTTATGGGCCGCGGAGACAAAATTGCCGCTGATAACGCAGCTGTTGAGGCCATGCGTATGGCTTTTGATACAGTGTATGTTGATGGAGTGGTGGTTATCGGAGAGGGTGAGATGGATGAGGCTCCCATGCTTTATATCGGTGAAAAGGTTGGAGCGGGAACTCCTCCGCAGGTTGATATTGCGGTAGATCCCCTGGAGGGGACCAACCTCGTGGCCAAAGGTCTTCCCAATGCCCTGGCAGTGCTGGCTGCTGCTCCGCGAAACTGCTTGCTGCATGCACCGGATATTTATATGAATAAAATTGCCGTAGGCCCCAGGGCGGCAGGTTGTATTAATCTTGATGCAACTGTGGAGGAGAATATTAAGCAGGTAGCGAAAAGACTAAATAAACGTGTAGAGGATATTGTTGCGATTATCCTTGACCGTCCACGGCACGAGGCCATTATCAGAGAACTGCGCTGTCTGGGAACCCGGGTCAAGCTTATCTCTGATGGTGACGTCTCCGCGGCGATAGCAACCGCTTTTGAAAGAACAGGCGTGGATATATTGTTTGGTACTGGCGGCGCCCCTGAGGGAGTGTTGGCTGCAGCAGCATTAAAGTGCCTGGGAGGCGAGATCCAGGGAAGGCTTGTTCCGGAGAATGATGAGGAGAAAAACAGGATCATCGGCATGGGCTTGAAAGATCCGGAACAATTACTTTATATGGATGATTTAGTAAAGGAAGATGATGTTATTTTTTCAGCGAGCGGTATCACGGATGGAGATTTTCTTCAGGGCGTGCGATACGCCGGGAACATAGCTACAACGCATTCAGTTGTGATGAGAAGCATAACCGGGACAGTGCGTTTTATTGAAGCTGTCCACCGCCTGGATCTCAAACCGCATTATATTGCAAGAAATTTAGCTAACCGAAGGGATTAAATTAACGCAGCGCTTTTAAATTCCCTTGTTGTTTTCTTTATCTTTAACAGTTGGAGGTACCAGCCGGTTGACCGCTTTTATAACTAATATTTTTATTGCTTAAATTAAGAAAGAGAGAGTAAGTTATGCACTTTAATGAACTGGAAACCATGAACTTGGAGGACTTGCACCGTATAGCCAGGGAAAGGGATCTCAAGGGAACGGCGGGCATGAAAAAAAAGGATTTAATATTTTTAATTCTTAAAAGCGAAGCGGAGGCGGAAGGGCTGATCTTTGCTCAGGGCATTCTGGAGACAATGCCTGATGGCTACGGTTTCTTACGCCGGGTAAATTATCTTCCTCACGAAGACGATATTTATATCTCTGCTTCCCAAATCAGGCGATTCAGCCTGCGTACAGGGGATCTTATAACAGGAAGGGTACGCTCTCCAAAAGAAAACGAACGCTATTTTGCGATCCTTCATGTAGAGGCGGTCAATAACAGGATTCCCGAAAAGGCTGCCGGACGCCCTTTTTTTTCAGAGCTTATACCGGTCCACCCTTCGGAGCAACTGGTGCTGGAGCGGGATCCTGAAGATTATGCTACCCGTGTTATCGATCTGCTTATTCCAATCGGTAAAGGGCAGCGCGGCTTAATAGTGTCTCCGCCCAAGGCCGGGAAAACTATTTTATTAAAAAGAATTGCCAATAGTTTAACGGAAAACTATCCTTCATTGGAACTAATCGTGCTGCTGATCGATGAAAGACCGGAAGAGGTTACCGATATGCGCAGGTCGGTAAACGGCGATGTGCTCAGCTCAACTTTTGACGAGAAACCCGAAAATCATATCCGGTTAGCGGAGCTGGTTTTTGAGAGAGCGCAGCGTCTGGTGGAAGAAGACACAGATGTGGTAATCCTGCTCGACAGTATTACCCGGCTTACCAGGGCCTATAATCTGGTGATTCCACCCAGCGGCAGAACGCTCTCCGGCGGGATTGATCCTGCTGCTTTTTACAAACCCAAACGCTTTTTTGGTGCTGCCCGCAATATTGAAGACGGGGGAAGCCTGACTATTCTAGCCACGGCGCTGATAGAGACGGGGAGCCGCATGGATGATGTTATCTATGAGGAGTTTAAAGGAACTGGAAATATGGAGCTGCACCTTGATCGTAAGCTTGCTGAACGCAGGTATTTCCCGGCTATTGATATTCCGCGTTCCGGCACCAGACGAGAAGAGCTATTGCTGGATAACCATACGCTGGAGTTGATGTGGACACTGCGCAGGACTATGAATTCTACAACTTCCTCGGAATTCATAGAGGCCCTGATCGGACGGCTGAAAAAAACCGAAAACAATGCCTCTTTTCTGTCCAATCTCCATAATTTGTAGAAGAAAGCGCATAATAAACGCAAATCCACCAATTATAGCCATTATTTATGCATATTTAGTATTCTGATAGTACAGAATAACTACTATTGGTTACTAGATGCTTGTTCTACAAGGAGTGGCTATTGATTTGTGCGTTAAAAAAGGATTGTTTTTCGGTTGTTCTTGTCTTGTAAAGAAAGCTTTTAGATTGGTGCAGATATCTGTCCCGGCGTTGAGGATAGCGGTTATCTGCGTGGTTTTGACTCTAATTTCCCCCCCTTTACAAGGAGCGGCGGCAAACGCTTTTGCAGAGTCTTTCGAGCCATTGTATCTAAAGCAGCTTGAATCTTACAACCGTGAAGTGGAGCAGTACCTTCAAAAGGAAGAAAAGCTAAAAAAAGAGGAAAAATTACGGCTGGCGCTGCGATCCCATGTTGTCCGGCGGGGGGAAACCCTGAGTATGATTGCCGGTTTGTACGGAGTTGATGTTGAATCCCTCGCTTACTGGAACGAGTTGGCTAACCCGAACCTGATTTTCCCGGAGCAGGTTCTGGACGTCCTCACCATCGAAGGAACACTGTATCGCGTTAAAAAAGGTGATAGCATAGAAGTTATTGCACGTCGCTTTAACGTTGAGCCCAGGGTTATCGCTTCTTTTAACCTTTTGGATGATTCCAGTTTTTTAACTGTAGATAAAAGACTGGTTATCCCGGGAGGGGTCGTCCCCATGGAAGAAAGAAGAAGGTTGCAGGCTACAATCCTGGCTTCACGCGGTGTGCGGGAATATCCTGTGGAACATATGCCTGTTTTTCAATGGCCTGTCAGTGGGAGAATATCTTCCCGCTATGGCCCGCGTAATGGTTCTTTTCATTATGGACTGGATATAGCTGCCCCTCTGGGGACCCGTATTAGAGCAGCGGCAGCCGGGGTTGTAGATTTTACAGGGACAAAAAGCGGGTATGGCTTAATGCTCACCATTAACCACGGAAACGGATGGAAAAGTCTTTATGCGCATAATTCTACCTTGCTGGCGGGTACTGGTGAAAGAATAATCCAGGGCCAACCGGTTGGGCTGATTGGGGCTACAGGAAATGCTACCGGTCCTCACCTGCACCTGGAAATTATTTATCATAACAAAAAACTCGATCCGTTGCTGTATTTACCGTAAAATAAACGGTGGGAAATGGCGGCTTTGGGAACACAAAACGAAGGCTTTTGGGTATTGCCAAAAGTCTTATTTTTTGTTATGATAGAATTCGTCCTAAAAAGATAGGAGCTTATAGCTAAGAATGTTTCCTGATTGAGGAAAGAGGTGAATCCCGATGAAAAAGGACATACATCCCCCTTTTGAAAAGACGGCTATTACCTGTGCATGCGGTTCAGTTTACGAGGTGGGTTCCACAAAGAAAAATATGAAAGTGGAGATCTGTTCTAACTGCCATCCTTTTTTTACAGGTAAACAAAAGTTTGTGGATACAGGCGGCCGTGTTGAGAGGTTTAAACGGAAATACGGCAGGGAATAAAGAAGGCTGTGTTTTGCTATTACACGCAGGGCTTTTTAGAAGCCCTGTTTTTTTAGAGCACGGCTTTTCAGAAAGCGGGTGTCTATGATGTCGGAAGAAAAAATGCTCATCGGTGGTCAAGCGGTGATTGAAGGGGTTATGATGCGCAACAAATCCAGAGTTGCTGTTGCAGTCAGACAGGAAGAAGGTAATATTATTGTACATAATAAAGAATACCGCTCTCCAGGTGAACGCTATCCATTTTTAAAGTTTCCGCTTTTGCGAGGCGTTGTTGTATTTATAGATTCTTTAATACTGGGAGTTCAAACCCTTTCCCTTTCCGCAGAGCAGGCGCTGGATGAAGAAGAATTAAAGGGTTGGGAATTACCCCTAACGGTAATTATATCACTGCTTGCAGCTATCGGACTTTTTATCCTTTTGCCTACTGTTTTAATGAGATTTTTAAAGCAAGGGATTGAGTTACCGCTTTTACTGAATTTGGGTGAAGGAGGCCTGCGCCTGCTGATTTTCATCGGTTATATTTATCTTATCTCGCGCTGGAAAGAAATAGGCCGTGTTTTTGAGTATCATGGTGCTGAACATAAGGCAATTTCCTGCTATGAAGCCGGAGAGCCCCTTACCGTTGAAAATGCCCGTAAGTTTACCACGCTGCACCCGCGCTGCGGGACCAGTTTTTTGCTGGTTGTTATGGTTACCAGTATTTTGCTCTTTTCATTTTTTGGCTGGCCGGGGCTGTGGCAAAGAATTCTCATCAGACTCTTATTACTGCCCCTGGTTGCTGGTATTTCTTATGAAGGAATTAAACTCGCGGCCAGAATAGATAATAAAATAACCAGGATTATTATCCAACCGGGATTGTGGCTGCAGCTGCTAACTACAAAAAATCCGGCCGATGATCAACTGGAAGTTGCCCTTTCTTCCCTTCAGGCTGTTTTACCGGCGGACCAGAAGATGCAATCGTAAGAAATAATTGGAGGTTTTTTATCAATATGTGGGAAAAGTTAAAAGCGCTGGAAGAACATTTTAACTCTTTGGAAGAAAAATTGAGCGACCCTGAAACCATTAAAGATCTGCCGCAATGGCAAAAATATACCCGGGAACATGCGGAGCTTTTTGAAATAGTTGATAACTATCGGCGTATACAAAATATCGATAAGGAACTGCGGGAAGCAAGAGAAATGTTACAGGGTAAGGAAAAGCTGGACGGGGAAATGCTTCTTTATTTGAAAGAGGAGCTAACCAAGCTCTCTGGGGAAAAAGAGCTGTTGGAAGAGCAGCTGAAAGTACTTCTGCTTCCCAAAGATCCCAATGATGAAAAAGATGTAATTATTGAGCTGCGCGCGGGCACCGGCGGGGATGAAGCCGCGCTGTTTACAGCTGACCTGTTGCGGATGTACCTGCGTTTTGCTGAAAAAAAACAATGGGAGACAGAGTTTTTAAGCAGCCATCCAACAGATATCGGAGGGTTTAAAGAAATATCCCTATCCATCAAAGGGCGTGGCGCATACAGCTGGCTAAAATTTGAAAAAGGGGTACACCGTGTTCAGCGCATACCCACTACGGAGTCGGGGGGCCGTATTCATACCTCTGCAGCAACTGTTGCTGTTTTGCCTGAAGCCGATGAAGTGGAATTTGAGATCAATCCCCAGGAGTTAAGAATCGATACCTTTTGTGCTACCGGGCACGGAGGACAGAGTGTAAATACCACTCAATCGGCTATACGCATCACACACCTGCCGACAAACACTATTGTAACCTGCCAGGATGAAAAATCCCAGTATAAAAACAGGGACAAAGCGATGAGGGTGCTTCGCGCACGCCTGCTGGATAAGATGGTCTCCGAACAGCAGGAAGAACAGGCACTGGAAAGACGCAGCCAGGTTGGGACCGGTGACCGCAGTGAAAGAATCCGTACTTATAACTTTCCCCAGAACAGGGTAACGGATCATCGTATTGGTCTCTCCTTGCATAAGCTGGACCAGGTACTTGAAGGGGAGATGGAAGCAATTATTGAGGCGCTTATTGCGCATGACCGGGCGGAGCGGCTCAAGAAAGAAGGCAATTGAGCCGGTACGATTTCTCAAGGCAAGATACTGTGAGGGGGTAATTTAATGACTGTTATCAAGGAGGCCATCATGGAGGCCTCTTCTTTTTTATGCCGTAAAGGGCTGGAATCTCCCCGCGTTGAAGCGGAGTTGTTACTGGCCTTCCTGCTTCAACGGGAGAGGCTGTATCTTTATCTACACGGAGAAGAAGAGCTGTCAGCAAAGTTAGCAGAAGATTACCTGGATACTGTCCGGCGTCGCGGCACAGGGGAACCGCTGGCTTACATTACAGGGATAAAAGAGTTCATGGGCCTTAATTTTCGCGTGGAACGGGGGACGCTTATTCCGCGCCCTGAGACTGAACATCTTGTCGAGGGGGTAATAAACTGGTTTAATGAGTTCCTGCCGCAGCCCAAAAATGACGAGCCCTGCCGCATACTCGATCTGGGTACCGGTTGTGGTAATATTGCCCTTGCGCTTGTTTATTTTTTGCCCGGGGTTATGGCCGTTGGGGTAGATATTTCAAAAAAAGCCCTTAAACTGGCTATTTCAAATGCCAAAGAGCTTGGCCTCCAAGATCGTATTAAATTTTTAAACGGCGACTATTGGCAGGCCCTGTCCCGGGAAAAACGAAAGTATCATGCGATTGTTTCCAATCCTCCCTATATCCCTGTTAAATCGCTTCCATCCCTCT
>CAZQXY010000027.1:0-3168 GCA_964597455.1 uncultured Desulfovibrionaceae bacterium | reverse complement strand
TATTGCAAGCCAAAAAGCATTTCGACAATCATATTATCGAAGAAGGTTTCTTTGGGCAAGAGATAAACCACACAACTTACAACCTTGCTCGTATGAATATGTTTTTACACAACATCAATTACGACAAGTTTAACATTGCACTAGGCAACACGCTCCTCGACCCTCAGTTTGGCGATGATAGACCATTTGACGCCATTGTTTCCAATCCTCCCTACATCCCTGTTGAATCGCTTCCATCCCTCTCCCGGGAAGTGCAGCAAGAACCACGTATTGCCCTTGATGGGGGGATTGATGGCCTGGAAGCTTACAGGAAAATATTTTACAAGGTCCGGGAGTATCTAAGCCCATCCGGTCTGTTAGCCCTTGAGGTTGGCGCAGGGCAGGCTGATTCCGTTCTTGAAATGGGGCGTAAGGCGGGTTTTCTGGAGAAAAATGATCTTATTAAAGATTATGCCGGCGTGGAAAGGGTTGTCTTGTTAGCTTAGATTTTTCCCGGTTGAGGTAATAGTAAGCTTGCCATGCTTGACACCCTTTACACTGATCAGGCGTTCAGCAAACTGCCTTACTTTACCGGCAGTTCCTTTGATCGCCAGCACTTCGAGGCAGTTGTGATGATCAAGATGCAAGTGCATGGTTGATAGAATCAGTTGATAATAATTATGCTGCAGTTCCAGCAGCAAGTCGCTTAATCCCCGTACATGGTGGTTGTAGATCAACGTTATTGTCCCCGCTACCTCTTCCTCATCATTATCCCATTCAAGTTCTACAAGCTGATTACGTATAAGGTCACGTATTGCCTCCGAACGGTTATTGCAACCTTTTTGAACAATCAACTTATCAAATTGCTCGAGAAGGTCTTCACTGATTGATACCCCAAAACGTATAAGCTCGGTCATTTTCGTCTCCCGGGAATTGCTTTTAATTGCTTATAAAGGCCAAGTAATTTAATTAATTAATTTTATTATAACACATTTATAAAATTATTCGAAGTAATTTATCACCAGAATGTCTAAAATATTACAATTCGGCCCATACTAATTATGAGCGAGTAATTGAGCAGATGATTTCAGGCGCGGGAGGAACGGACTTATGTATAATTATCATAAAGTCAAGCTCAGCGGGGTAAATACTTATGATCTTCCAACCCTTAGCTGGGGAGAGATGAAAAAGTTGTTTCAGGAGCTGGAGAAAGGAAATAAAGCAGTAGAAGTAAGGGAAGAGTTGATTAATTGTAATTTAAAATTGGTTTTAAGTGTGCTCAAAAAATTTTCAAATCGCGGGGAAAATAAGGACGATCTTTTTCAGATCGGTTGCATCGGCTTAATGAAGGCTGTAGATAATTTTAAACTGGAGTATAATGTAAATTTTTCAACCTATGCCGTGCCGATGATCCTCGGGGAAATAAGGCGTTACTTACGAGACAATAATTATGTCCACATGAGCCGTTCTTTAAAAATAACCGCTCAAAGAATTCAAAATGCCAGGGAGCTGTACCTTCAGAAAAATCAAAAAGAGCCCACATTATCCGAGTTGGCAGCAGAAGTGGGTATCCCGACGGAAGAGATCATCCTCGCTTACAATGCCAATTTGGAGCCGCTTTCTTTTTTTGAGCCGGTTTATAACGATAGCACGGATCCTTTACAGATCATCGATCTTCTTAAAGATGTCGAAAACGGTGAAGAACGTATGCTGGAAACAGTAGCCTTAAAGGAAGCGTTGGAAAAGCTCGAACCCCGGGAGAGATATATCCTTATCGCCCGTTTTTTTCAGGGAAAAACGCAGATGGAAGTGGCCAGGAGGGTTGGAATTTCACAAGCTCAGATATCCAGGATTGAAAAAGCCGCTTTAAGATTTATACGCCGGCATTACAGGGAAGGGGCGGGTACTCTTCAAGAAAAAATATAAGGCGCGTTTCGATAACCGAACAAATGAGAGAGTGAGAAAATGAAAGGTTATTATTTTAAGATAAAAGAAATACAGCCGGGATTTTATCTGCAGAGGATATTGCGGTTCGTGATGATCATCCTTATTTTTTGGGTGATTATTAATTTCAACTTTCATGTATTTGAATTTCCTGTCAGCAGAGCAGGGGAAAAGACGGAAGAGGTTCGTGTGGAAGATATTCTTCGGCTTCATGTAAAGGCTAACAGCAATAGCCCGGAAGACCAGGCGTTAAAGAACTATCTGGCGAGGACCATCGTCAGTATGTACAAACCTTTGTGGAGCGAATGCAGCAGCATTGAGGATCTCCACTCTTTGCTCCTTGAGGAAAGCAAAACAATAGAAACAGCGGCAACCGGAATATTGCAGAAAAAGGGCTGCCCGCACGCCGTTAAGGTATCATTAGGGAAAGATATATTTCCGGCACGATTTTATGAAGGGAAACTTTACCCTCCCGGTGAATACGAAGCGCTAAAGATGATCATCGGGGAAGGTAACGGCGAAAACTGGTGGTGTGTGCTTTTCCCGCCGCTTTGCTTTAATCTTTTGCCCTCCCCTTCCTCTAATGTAACGGATGCAAACGAAACGCTTTCTGACGCCGGGAAAGATCAACAAAGCTATGGAGAAAGTAAGATAAGCGGTGCTCAATACACCGGTCAGGAAAAAGTAGGATTGACCGGGGCAAAACAAAATAGAAAAATAAAATTAAGATCATGGTTGTGGGATACTTTTTTAAATATTATTTTAAAAAAAGAATAGTGGTAATGATAATCAATTTGTAACCCCGTGGTAACCCTTAGGCGGGCCCGTTATCGCCGGCAGAGCGGGCCTTCTTCTGTTATATTATTGGGAAGATTACATATTTGCTTTTTTCAAGCCCATGCTCTTTATAAAAAAGGAAAAGCAGAACACAAGCGAGAATTCTTTATTGATAAAACAAAATAATGCTTTCAATCCGGGGGTTGGCGCAGATGAGCTGGTTTGTGGCAATTGGTTTGTTCGGCGGCCTTGGTTTGTTCCTCTTTGGAATTCAGATGATGGCTTCAGGGATGCAGAAAATGGCCGGGGACAGGCTCAGGCATATCCTGGAGATATTCACGGGAAAGCCGATTATTGGGGTTTTTACGGGGTTGATTGTAACCGTCCTTGTGCAGAGCAGCAGTACAACTACGGTTATGCTGGTAGGTTTTGTTAATGCCGGCTTGATGAACCTTTCCCAGGCCCTGG
>CAZQXY010000026.1:0-16028 GCA_964597455.1 uncultured Desulfovibrionaceae bacterium | reverse complement strand
AGAGAAACTCCCTCTGGAAGTGGAGTTTCTCGAAAAGTTTATCCATGTTAAAATAAAACTGGAGAGCCGGGGATTACCCATAAAACTCTCCAGCACTTTTAGTATTTGCATAGCTATACAGCGAGCGCGCCTTGCTATTCAAAAAATACCCTTATTATGCGCCCCAGAGTCCATGGAGATTACAATACGCTCTCACTGCAACATTTTCTCCCACATCATAAAATTCCCATACCGGTTTATCTCCGGGCTTTAGAAACTTCCTCTGACTTTTTAGATTATCAATAACCTCTACCCACTCGATATAATGTTTCTCCTCCATGGGATGTTCGGTACTGCCGACCTTGACAGTAACTTTGTTCCCATCTTTTTCTGCAACCGGCACATGCTTTTCTTTGGAGGCATCAACAGTATTTTCATTCATGAGAATCATTGGCTTATTGCAGCAAACCAGCTCTCCCTTTCCTGTGTGAAGAACTTCAACAATATTTCCGCATACTGCGCACTTGAAAATCTCCTTAGTTTAGTCACTCTCCAAACCCCTCTCCTTAAGTATATTAATAATCTATATCGTCCAATAATAAATGTCAAGACCTTGTTTTACTTTTTCAGCAAAATCCAACGGCCGATGCCATCGCCCTCAATAATTAGGTGCTCGTAACCCAGCCTATTGAACGTCCGCCGATACTCCTCTGTGGTCAGGGTTTTAGACTTTTCACGAATTCGCCGAAGCCAGTCCGGTCCATCAGGGTGTTTGGCATTAATCTGTTTCAGACATTCCGCACTGCCGCAGCCTGTTCCCACATAAGTCATTCCCCCCGGCGCAAGAACTCTATATATTTCACTGAACGCCTTCTCCTGGTCTTCCCAGAAAATCATGGACCCGCGGCTGACTATCAGGTCAGCATAGCAATCCGGCAAGTTCATGGTATGCACATCCTGTATCGACGTGCTGCATCTTTCTGACATGCCTAATTCTGCTGCCCGTCTTTCTGCAATTTTGAGAGCGACAGGCTCAATATCCGCAAAAACGCAGGAGAGCTCGGTTCTTTTCATCATGGCAAAACCCAAATGTCCGCCCCCTGAGCCAATATCCAACATGCGTCCCCGGGTAATCCCGGTAGTGGTTATTATATTTTCCGCTATCACATCAAAAATAGGGTAAAAAACCTTTTCTGCAATCTCATCATATCTATAATTTTGCTCGTCCATAACACATTCACCATCAATCTTTCATAATGTAAAAAACTTAAAAGCGTACTGCACATTGCCTAATTGCTTTCTGCAATTTTTATAGAATTCATTATAAAGCCGCAAGTATAGTTGATATTCGTTTTCTTCGGGCTGGAGGTCCCCATAAAAACTTCTCGAAAAGGCGTCACTGATGATTCCAAAGTCACAATCCTTCCCTGAAAATCTTATAAATTGTGCTTTTATACGGTTTGCATATTCTTTTGGCGTACTGGTATCAGCGCTGGGGAATCCAATATACTGAAGCTTTTGCAAGAAAAAGTGATATAGCTCATTTATCTGTTGCTTACGATCTTTTTTCAGCATTTTCCTATACCACATTTTCCTGCTGAGCCTTTTCAGACAGATTGCACAAATAATTATAAGAACGATGCCGATTGCACCATAGATAATAAAATAGTTCTTTTGCTGGTAACTAATAGCAAATGCGCTTTCAGCGTCCCTTCCGCCGCCAAAAATTCTTGCTGCCATCCCCCCTTCTTGCTGCCCTGCTGAAATATCCTCATCCGGTGAATCAGGCGCAACAGAGTCATCCTCCTTATCACCCTTCAGCGAAGAAATACGATCACTTTCCTCTCTTTTGTCGGATACCCGTTCATTATCTATCAGATATATCTCAGCCGAGACTCCAATTTTCTGTATGACCTCCAGTGACATTAGTCGTGTGGTCAGCTTTAGCTCCCGTGTTGGCGGTTCCAAGGGTCGGATTGCAAAGTGATGGACACCTGCACCTATACTAATAATAAGCACACTGATTATCGCAGCTGTCAAAAAAAATGACGTAAGCGCAGGCCGCACAGAATCCAACTTTAACAGCTGTGAACAATAAACACGGTAGAAAAACAGGGCCACCGCAGCCCATAGGAATATTAGAAATGCAGCTATATTTTGGGAATATTGAAGGAAAGCCGCACCTGCAAGCTCTATAGAGCCAAAAAGGAATAACGCCCCCACCCCCGTTTTACTGCGCGAAAGAAGAAACACCAGGGCTGAAATTACGAAGGCAATCAGAGCATATTGCAGCTCTTCTGCATTGTCAGGATTCCTGCGTAATACAAAAACCATAAAAACAACAGCCATACAAAAGATGATAATGGAAATTGCAATTGACCTTCTGCTGTAACTGCACAGCAGGAAGACGATCTGAAAAAGCAATGCGGTGAGGAATATGGCAGCAATGTTAGCAGCCAGCTCCTCTGGTATATAGAAGCCTTTGCAGGCAGCTTGCACCAAAATGGCGGAAATGATAGTGCAGAGTATAGTGTCCCAAAGATTATTTTTTAAATATCTCTGAAACATATTCACACCCCTGCCTTCCTTATATCTTCCGGAGAAGAGAATATATAATACGGAATGCCTGCACCCTCCAACACACTCACCGACTTTTTCCTCTTTTTTCTCATCACATCATCCATTGTATCAGGCAGGGCATAAAATAAAATGGCATGGCGTTTCCGTCCTTTAACGTCAATCAGAGACTGAAGCAGCTCGGGTGTTACGTTGGCGGTACACACCGCCAGATTTGCTTTGCCGTACAGTGAAATCAACTCTTCCCGCAGCAGTCGAAGTAAGTCTGTATTTCCATCCGGACGCTTGTCAATCACCGTCACATCATTTAATAGCTGCGAGAAATCTACTGAATCCGCAGGGATAAAGCGACGCTTGACCGATGATTTGTCGAAGTAAAGAATTTCATAGTCCATACCATTTCTTTGTGCATACCTGCACAGGGAGGCGCTCGTCTCCGCTATACAGTCAAGTACATTCATCAGTAATTCGATTGGATAATCCGGAAGCTGTAAATCCATAAGGATGGAGATACCACTTGCACCATAGCTTTCCATCTGTTTTGTAAGATAGTCTGCTGAATGCGCGGAAAGTTTCCAATGGATCATCTTGATTGGGTCACCGAACGCATATTCACGCACTCCAGCGTAATCCATTTCTTCAGCCGCCGAACGTATCAAAGCCCTTTGGCTTTCGGTATTTACTCTGTCATATATCGCCAGTGTTGACAGGTAATAACTTTTAGGAACTACATCAACAATGTGACATGATTTGGCAGGTATCACAGTTGAGGCAACACCAAACAGCCCAAACACCCGCAATTCCTTTAAACCTGCTTTATACCTGCCCACATGGGCAAATGGAATAGTGAAACTGAATTCTCTCGTTTCAAAAGAACTAATTGACAGCGGCACAGCAGTGGCCGTCTGGATTTCTCCTAACGGGTCAGAGCGAAAAAAGACAGCCTCTGCCTTTGGGCAAATTAGCGGCGAAAGGTTTTGAATCTTCACGCTGAAATGCAAATTTTCTCCGCGTTGACAAGTATCTATCTCACTCTGCTCAAGACAGGTTATATTCCTTCTTAAGAGCTCACGATACAGCAGAGATACCGGAATAGAAAGGATAATGACGAGCACAGGAAGATATCCAAATGCACTGTTCATATACACAGCAGGGATAAAAGCAATAAGCAGTGCTCCAATACCGAATAGCACAAATCGTTTTGATATGCGCATCACACCTGCTCCTTTGGCACAATAATACCATCCAGTATTTCACCCACTATTTGCCACCCCGTCCGCTTGCTGTTCTTTGCATCATGAGTAAGGATTAAGCGGTGAGTTAATACATAGGGTGCCAGATATTTCACATCATCAGGAATAACATAATCCCGGCCATTGTATAGTGCGTACGAGCAACAAAGTCCATGGAGGGCTATGCCTCCTCTGGGGCTGCTGCCCAGCAATATGTCTGGATGATTGCGGGTAGCAGCGACTAATTCTACAATATATCTGATCATTGCAGGCGATACATATACTCTTTCGGCCAGCTCCTTAAGAGCAATGATATCTGCCTCACCAACTACAGATTTTAGGTTTTTATTTTGCTTGCTTTTTGCTATTACCTTCATTTCATCCTCAAAGGCGGGATACCCTATGGATATTTTTATCATAAACCTGTCTATCTGGGCCTCGGGCAGAGGATAGGTGCCAAAGGATTCCACCGGGTTCTGTGTTGCCAGCACCATAAAGGGCTCCTGCAGCAAATAAGTTTGCGAGTCCACTGTGACCTGCTTCTCCTGCATGGCCTCCAAAAGGCTGGCCTGTGTCTTTGCTGAGGCACGATTAATTTCATCTGCCAGGATAATATTACTCATTACCGCACCCGGCCGGAATTCAAACTCACCGGTTTTTTGATTATATATGGAAAAGCCTGTTAAATCAGAAGGCATAATATCGGGGGTAAACTGAATACGCTTAAACCCGCAGGAAATTGAAAGTGCCAAAGATGAGACAAGACTGGTCTTGCCAACACCTGGCACATCCTCAATCAGCACATGTCCTCCACTTATAAGAGTAAGCACCACCAGCTCCACCATCTGCCGCTTACCCACGATAATAGTTTCTATGTTGTCGGTAATTGCAGCAATTGTCTCGCCTGCCGCCGTTGTCTCCTTGGATGTAAGTCTTTCACCGGAAATTGCAATTTGATTCCCCATATTGATTACAAATCCTCCTGCTATTTTTTAAACCGTGCATTATCTCATAAGCAAATTGTTCACTTATCTAAACATAGGAGCGCACAGACGTATAGGCCTTTCCCCTGAACTATACTCGAGCACCTTGACATTCACACCATAAACATCCTTCAAATTCCGTTCAGTTACAATTTCGGAGGCCCGGCCAAACAGCAGCGGCTTATCCCGTTGGAGCAGCACCACATTGGCATCACACATGAAAGCCTGATCAGGCAAATGAGTAGTCATAATAACTGCGTAACCTTTATCCCGAAGGTTACGAATCTTAGCAATAACCCTCAGCATATTGCCGTAATCCAAGTTTACTGTGGGCTCATCCAGTACCAGCAGCTGCGGTTGCTGGGTCAACGCGCGTGCCAGCATTACAAGCTGACGCTCACCGCCCGAAATGTCAGTATAGGGGTGTTTTCTCAAATGGGCGATACCCATATCCTCCATAGCCGACTCTGCTACCTCTCTGTCATGAGCATTAGGCTGCGCCAGATACCCTGTACTGCTGATACGCCCCAGCATCACCACATCCTGCACCAGATATGGAAATGGCGGCACATGCTGCTGCGCCACATAAGCCGCAATCTTTGCCATGCGCCGCACTGACCAGTGCTGAATGCTTTCACCATCGATACTTACTTCTCCCTTCAGTGGTTTGAGAAAACGCATCACACTTTTGAATAAAGTTGTTTTGCCCACGCCGTTTGGTCCCAGCAGACAGCAAATCTCCCCCGATTCCACCGTAAAATTCACATCTTTCAATATAGGCCGGTGTCCAGGATATCCACAGTCAAGATGACGTATTTGCAGTTTCATTCCCATCCCCTCCTACGTTGCATAAGCGCCATCGCAAGGATGGGCATTGCTGTCAGAGTAACTAACGGCCCCAACGGGAAGGAGCCAAAACCTTCTATATAGATAAGAGAAGAAATAGCACGGCACAACACAAGTACCAGTCCACCGAAAAAAATGCCGGCATAGTACAGAGGTTTAAATTTTGCACCAACCCAATAGCGGCAGACATGGGGCACTACCAGTGCCAGGATGCCCACATTCCCGCAGTGGATTATAGCTGACGCCACCAATAATGTAACCCCGAGTATTGATATAGTACGCATAACTCTTGGATTCACCCCCATGCTCAGCGCCTCCTCATCCGAAAAGCTGACCGCACAGAATGAAAACCGCATCAGATGAACAGGGAGAATTCCAATTATCGTGGTAATCAACATTACATAAAAGCTGATGGTGGAAAAGGAAATCGAAGTATTGGACGAAAATCCCCTCATGGTAAGCTCCATCATTATTTCTATATCCAACTCATCCATCACAAAACGATAGTATGAAATAATGACATTGACCATTTGTGTGAGCACCATCCCCACCAAAAGCATATCGGTAACCGCCGCTCTGTTACGCCCTATCATTTTCCCTCCCAGCATGGCCAGAAGCAGCATTACTAACGCAAACCCATAGCAATATATATATCGCTGGGCAGTCATAAAATAGACTTCCGTGGAAAAGGTGAGCACCAGCATTAATAGCCCAAGGTTAACACCACTGGTTACCCCCAGCATTGTAGGTGCTGCCATGGGATTTCTGAATACTCCCTGATATACTGCGCCTGCCAGCGATAAAATTGCACCCGAAAGAAATGTCAGTACGGTGTTTTTGAAGCGTGCGACCGTCATCAAATAATAGGGATGTTGCTCAATTAACGCTTCCCTTTCCAAATAGAGGGGTAGCTTGAAAAGCTTTGCAAAAGAAAGTCTCGCCCATAATATCAGATTTTCAGCCACCTCCCGTGGTGCTATTATCCCCGGTTCACCTCCGCTTTTAAGGCAAAGTGTAAAGGAAACAATAATGATAAACAGCAGAGCCGACATAGGAATCAGCCACTTTTTATGCCCAATCCGCATTTCGTGCCCTCCTGTGTTTCATCATAAATATCAGAAATATTACGCCACCGACCGAGCTGGTCACCACATTAATAGTTGATGCAAAACCGATGAGACAGGCTATGTAATATATTAATACCATAATTACCGCCCCTGACAAGGCAGACACCGGGAGCAGTTCACCATAATCAGCTCCTGCAAGCTGGCGGGCAATATGGGGTACAATCAGCCCAATGAAAGCAATTTGGCCAACAAAGGCAACAGTCACACCCACCATCAGTGTGCACAGTGCGAATGTAACAATACGCAATCGCCCGGTGTTAAGACCCATTGACTGCGCCTCATCCTCCCCCAGCACCATAGCATTTAACCTGTGCCGTATTGCCATTAACACCATCAGCACTGGGAGTACAATTATGCTCATAGCAAGCAGATGCTCGGGTTTATAAGCAGCATTGAAGCTGCCCATGGAAATTGTCTGAATTGCAAGTACCCTGGAGGTGCCAGAGTCATGGAGAAGCATATAATACTGCGCCAATGCCGTTATTACACCACTGATAGAAGCAAACATAAAACCGGTGAGGAAAAGTACAACAGTAGACATTCGCCCTCTTCCCGCTGCCTGTGATATGCCCACCACCAGCAACGCTCCTAAGAGGCAGCCGGCAAATATCCATACTTGTTGTATGTTACGTTGAAGCCAGGTCATCTCGTTTAAAATACGGACATAATCCCCTTGAGTGTACGCGGTATAGGTAACTTCTTCCCTCATAAAAAAAAGGATATAGAGTACACCACCCAGCAAGCCGCCAGATTGTACGCCCAGCAGCCCAGGGGATGCCATTGGGTTTCTGAACACCCCTTGATATATTGAACCACATGAAGAAAGCGCAGCACCCGTTAAGGCAGCAATCAAAAAGGTGCAAATGGTATAAAGTATGCCATTTGTATTGATGCCTCTGACCAGGATGTTGCTCAGATCATGCAGCCTGCGCCCGACTTTTTCCAGATATTCCGCAAAGGTAATCGGTTGATGTACCAGATCGGTTTGCAGGAGAATGGCCATAAAAATTAGAAGAATAAGAACGATCGCAAGGGCAATAACCATTCTCGCATATTTAGTCCAAACAAGACGTCGGCTTTCTCTTTCCTCCCGCAATGGATTTTGGCCATCTGGCTGTGAATGAACAATTATATCTGAGTTATCCTGAAACGATGACTCCCTGCTGTTTTTCTTATGTGACAATTCTTCGCCTCATTCTGTCTCCCTAATTGTTAAGAATTTCATCCAGCTGGGCATCTGACAGCTCATGCCGGTAGAATTTTCTATAAAATTCTTTAGTCTTGGCTCGCAGCTCATCATCCGAATAGGCATCATAAAATTGTGCAGCTATCCAGATAGGCTCTAAAATACTCTCGGCCGATCCTTCAGTCCAGCTTCCTATTCCGCTGGGGTTGATAAAAATGTCGTAGCTGCCGGTAATGGTAGTTGGAACGATATTTCCATCCCCATCCAAAAAACCATGGTTTACAGTCAACCCGCTGGTGGATGTTATCTCATCGTATGTTGCCCATAAAGGGTCAGAAATGATATGATCGCGGATGCGACTGTTTTGTACAATGACTGCGGGGAAATCTTCATCCCCCAGATGTGCAGGATCAGCCACAGTAAGCGCATATTTAGTCTGAGCTGCATACCCTCCGGTGACAGTCAGGGTTTTGGAAACGCTTGCCAGTGGATTGACATACCAGCTTCGCACCTGTCCATAATCAGGGTATATCGCAGAGGCATTCACTACACCTGCAATACTCATATAATAGCTCATGGGGTTTTGGGAATAACCGCTTCGGACTACAGCAAGACCATTTTCACTTAGAGTAACAGCAGCACTGTTGTGCAATTTGTAAGCAGCTCCCTCATCACAGTCAGAAATGTATAGAGAATAAAAACCACGAACATTTGCCAGCGAGGTATTAGCCAGATATGAAACACCGTTTGCTTTTTTGTCATTGTCGAAGTCTATCAGATTATATGTAAATCGTTTTACCTTGCTTCCAATTTCGCTGATAGTAGCGTTGTAATAGGACACATAATCAGAAGCCAATTTCGGAGCATCTGTACCGCCACTAGCGCTTTTATCTCCCAGCAGCTCCCCTATAAGCTGCACGGTAGAACAAATATTTTTGCTGTTACTCAGGGCAGGCAGGACCACATACACAATTTTCTGCTCCTTTAACCGGGCGATTTGTTCTTCTGAAAAAACAGTCTGCCCGGATAGTTCAATGCATGCCTGAGGTTCAAGGGTAAGTAATGTGCCAAAATCAGTCTCTGAAAGAGGGCTTGCACCGTTTCCCGGCCATAGATTGGCTACCTGCTTGATACCCTCATAGTCAAAAACATCCTGTACTAATTGGTTGTCTAAAAAATCAGCATTTGCCGCAACCAACCGTCCACCGCCTCCCAGCATCCGGACAATAACTGCCGCTTCCCCTGTTGCCGCTACCAGGTCCACTTCCTTGGGTAATTTTACAACTTCCCCAAAAGCGTTCACTAGATGGCGTTCACCTGCTGTCGCAGTGGCATATTGATTTTCTCCATCCAGGCCGGTCCCGCCGCTGCCAAGGCCGCCGTCAGCAGCCTGTGCCTTTCCTTCGCCGCTCTGCTCTGTTCCCGTATCTTCTGCATTATCAATGTCGGAAGATGAAAAATTCTCCGGTTTATCCTGAGACTGAAAGTTTGCCTCAGCACCTGCATCATAGGAAATCCCGGGTGCGCTTAATTCGTCCTTTTCGTCACCGGATAAAGGATTATGCTTTACCCTGTCCCTCTCAACCGGCGATTGCTGATCCACATCCTTGGGGGGAATATAGTTATCTTTCTCTTGATTGTGGCCCAGATTATCCACCAGCTTATTTTCATTCTGATAATCAACCACTTCAGAGTCGGTTTTATAAAGAACCTGTTCCAGGGTTGGACTGGGCCGACAGCTTGTAAGCAGCATCAAAATACAGGTCGATAATATTAGCCATACAATAATCCATTTTTTATTCAACATAAGAACTCCGTTTATGTTCATAGCAAAGGTAAAGGAGATTACCCCTTTACCTTTGCTTATATCTTTACTTATTACCAAAATTCCCTAAAAAACAAGAACCGGTCTATACGTTATCCGTTCATGTATTTCATGATTATCGTTGCCAGCTGAGCTCTGCTTACAGGGCTCTGCGGATCGATTGTGTTGCTGTCGCTGCTGATCAGGTGTGCATTGTAAGCCCAATTCATGGCATTCAGTGCCCAATCAGATATTTCACTGTAACCATTCATGCTGACAAATCTGCTGTTAGCACTGGCATTGCCCATTGTAACTCCGCGATAAACAGTCAGATTATAAAGCATCTGCATGGTCTGTTCCAGATTTATCTTCTCTGCAGGTGCAAACTCTGTGCTGCTGATACCCTTTACAATTGAATTTTTTGTTGCCCATTTCACTCCGGCAGCATACCATGAATTATCAGGAACATCTGTAAACTCGCTTTTTCCGCTGCCTGCATCTGCCTCCACCATATTGCTCATTACTGTTACAAACATTGCTCTGGTCATAGTCTCATCGGGGCTGAACTCTGTTGCCGAAACACCTCGGAAATATCCTTTTGAGGAAACAAAATCTACAGCCGGTGCATAAGCTGCATTTTTGTCCACATCTGCAAAGACAATCGGCACACCTTCCGTTTTGCCTGTTTCAGCTGTTGCCGCCTCTGGATAAAATGCTTTGTTAGAGGCAGAGGCTAATGTGGCAGAGGTTGTTTTTCCTGATCCAATACCGACAGTCATATCAGGTGCCCATGCTTCAGTGTCATCATGTCTCTTCCCCTTTGTCGAAAGTGCATAATTAATACCTTCTGTTAAAATCTTTTCGAATTCTACCGGGTCATAATTGGTGAGATCGGCTGTGCAGCCATCGGGCAGAGAAGCATTGCTCAGCAGGACTTCTACAGTCTCCTGAAGCGCTTCATCGTCTGTCACATGGAAAAAGTTCTGATAGAAATATGCAGCCGCATAGGCAGGATTTATTGACAGCGCATCAGAGTATATAAAGCTTTGGAAATATGGAATACCAAGTGCATTTTCATGTGTTTGCATTGTCATGCCATACAGGCAGTTAGGCAATGTGTCGATTATTACAGGCAGATTACTCTCACTGATACCAGCAGTTTCTGCTGCTTCACGAAGGATATCGCCTTTGCCGATGGCAACCACAACATCGCAATCCAGAACCTGCGCCAATGTTGCTGATGCTCCCAGCTTGTCAGAAAGCAAATTTGTGTTATCACGGCAGTATTCAACCAGACGATCGGGCTTTGCCTGGCTCACATCAGTTGCGCGTGTGCGCATTACCCAGGTTGCGCCATTATCTTCTGTAGCACTAACGATAGCCACTGATTTTTTTGCAATGCTCTCTTCAGCTAACTTTTTGGCAACATAAAAGTATGTTCCCCAGACATATTTGTCATAGTCTGATGCTATGATTGTGGGATCACCATAACGTGCTGTAAGATTCTGCTCCTTCATGATGTCCTTCATGGTGGAAGCAATATTTTTCAAGTTTTCAGTCTGAAATACCAATGTAGATATTGAGCAAGTGTAGTAGCTGGGATTGTAGTCATTGGCAGCATTTGCATCTATATTTTCAGGCAGTGATTCGATAACGGCAACATAAGATTCATTTTGTTTGGCAGAGCCTGTACCGGCGCCCTGGCTTAAAATAAGATGCGGACGGTTGGTCAGAGCTTCCAGAATAACCTCGGGAGTCTGTCCTGTTCCATCCAGCTGCTGCACAGCTGATGTTGCCTCTGTTATACGCTGGAGCTTATTATCATCTGCGTAAGCGTTGTTAAAGAAATAGTTATAAAGATAGGGGTCAGGATTGCTGTTGGCATTAGAGCCAAACACACCCAATAAGGAATTGGGATTTTTTGTGTTGGCATCTTGCAATGCTCCAAGATTACTGGTGGCTACTAAATTTGCTCCCAGAATCATAGGCGCAATCTGCCCGGCTCGCATGGCCGAAGCCTTAATTGTAGTGTCCGAGCTGTCTACCAGCAGACCATGTTCAGGTACTGTAAAGGCTGCACTGACGGGAAGAATATTCACCGCCAATACTGCAACAAACAGTACTAGTGCAACAAGGTGTCGGAAAATTCGCTTTTTCATAAAACCAGCCTCCTTAAAAAAATGTAATTTATATGTAAACCATCGTTATTCCGACGGATACCCGCACACAAATTCTTTTCCCCGTAATAATTCAACCTCGATTTGGGTCCCCTTTTTATACAGGCTCCCGCCAATCGGTGAAATAAACAGAGCATTTGCGCTCATAGTCGCCGCCATGCTTGCAGAGCCTCGTAATCTTGGCTGTATCTCATATTCGCTGGCCGCATTCCTCTTTACATCCACCATACATATAAATTCCATCATTGGCGGGCAATTCATATCATCCAGTAGTGTTCCTTTGATTCGCTGACGTTGTGGAATGGGCAGTGATAAATAACGGCATATTATTGGGCGAATACACCATTCCAATCCATAAAAGGCCGCGAGAACGGGGCCTGGGATATTAATTACCGGCTTATCTTTAATAATGGCGATCCCCATAGGCCTGCCCGGTCCGGCAGCAACGCCGTGGAAAAGCAACTTTCCTTCCTCTCTCAGCAACCTGGTGCTAAAGTCTTCATCTCCCTTGGAGGAACCTCCATTGATAATAACCACATCAGCTTTTTCCATCGCCGTATGCAAAGCTTGCCGCATTGGCTCCTGATTATCTTCCACAATTGGGTAACAAATTGGCTCTGCTCCCATTTCTTTCAGCATGTGCATGGCCATTAAGCTGTTTGTTTCAATGTTTTTCCCCCTTGTCAATGGTATCCCCGGAGGTATAAGCTCACTACCAACGGGAATAAAAGCTACTCGCGGCTTTTGATATACAGGCACTTCCGATACGCCACCCATAGCCAGCGCAGCAAGGTCATTCGGTCTGATCGTACGGTTCTTTTCCATCAAAGAATCCGCTTCCTGAAGCATACTGCCACGCCCGTTCACATT
Source organism: uncultured Desulfovibrionaceae bacterium (assembly GCA_964597455.1). GTDB lineage: Bacteria > Bacillota > Dethiobacteria > DTU022 > UBA8154 > DUQX01. Next base: position 3,247 of record CAZQXY010000026.1, on the reverse strand, counting down.
TAATCCCTGAAACACCTCCACAGATTGGTTTATCTTCAGGACACCGTCTTCCTCAAAAGATACGTCCTCGATTTTAATGACGGCATCAAAGCAATCATCAAAATCATCTCCTGTGTCAGCACGTATATAATCAATCCCGCTAATCCAATCCTTTGTATCTGGCGTGCCGTTTTGAAACATTACAGATTTGACTGCAATGCCGTCCATCATAGAAGAGCGCACCACCGGCAACGAATGGCTGGAAAACTGGTTTTCCGCAAGAACGCGGCCGGCAGCTTCTGCTAGGGACACATACTCAATACGGGGCTGAACATTAAACTGAGCAAAAAACACTTCCAGCACCTGCTGCGGTGTAGGTAAAAACTTTATATCCATGCAACCTAATCCTTTCGGTAAATTTATAGATGGACGCATACCATTTCGCCGCCATGTTTAAAAATACTCATTTTTTTCCCTTCCTGTACTGCTTTCCTTATAAGCTGCTGATCCAAGACAACAAAGCTGGCGATAAGCTCAATCCCATAATTAAAAAGTATACGGGAAATAGGGACACTCGGACCGACAAGTACTGTCCTGGCCCCCTTTGATAGTTCAATTAGCCTCGGCATTGTTTTATTAGTAAAAGCTGCTCCGGAAATAAAGACAAAGTCCTGTTCCGGAAGTATGTATTCACAGGCTGAATCAGGATAATCACCTGGTTGGGGTTCCCTTTCAAGTACAGATAATTTACATATTTTTTGAAGCTGCTCTATTTCAGGAAAATGGCCGATGACTGCAACCTTTTTTGCAGCAAATTCCGGCATCATCAGTTTAAACACATTTTGACCTTCGGGGTTATTTGTTAAAGTAACTTGTTTGCGGGTGATACCAGAAACAACCTCTGACGGGGTATTAAAGGCTGCGTTTATTGCTGCCTGCCCCATTGATGCCTCAAGCATATTCCATGACTTAACATGAGAGGCAAGTTTTTTTAGCGGCATTCCGGCTATATCTGCAAGCTCTGCTCCTTTCTTTCCCCCCTTGATGGTCTTCGCAATACCTGAGCCACGCTCTGAACGGACAAGAGTCCAGGAAACCCCTATCATGCAATCAAGTACAGTTAAATCCCCAGGTATCGCTTCAATTAAGTCATCATATATCCTCCACATTCTTTTTGTCCCTTTCCTTCAGCTTTTTTAGGAAACCTCCACTTCGCTGATATTTTACCGCCTGAATTTCTGCAATCACAGATAACGCTATTTCCGCAGTCCTTTTTCCCCCAAGGTCAAGTCCAATAGGGGAATGAATTTTTTCGATATGTTCCTTTGGTATGTTCAGCGATTCCAAACGCTTAAAGTATTCCGCTATCCTGCGACTATTGCCTAAAACACCGATATAACGTGCAGGAGAAGAAACGACTGTCTGCAACAGTTTTTCATCGAATTCATGGTTATGTGTGGCAATAACAATATTTGTGCTTTCAGTTATTTCACATAGGTTCAGATTACTGACAATATCCCCCAATAATAGCTCATCCGCTTCCGGGAATCTTTCTCGAGTTAACATTTCTGCTCTGTTATCCGCTATTATGACATGGTATCCCAGAATTCTTGCCAGTTTATAAATATTAAGGGCAACTGTGCCCGCTCCTGCAATTATCAAACAATCCTGACTGCTAAAAGCATTAACAAAAATTTCAATTGATTCATCCTCAGCCATTATCAGGACCTTTCGGGACAAACCTCTGCTGATGCAGATTTTGCCTTGTTCACCTGCCTTTTTTTGCATTGCATCGTTTCCAATATTGCCGGCTAATATCTCGCCTTTAGCATCAACAAGCATCATATCGCCTACGGTGCATTTTTTTACGTTCTCTGCGGAGATAACAGTAATGAGAGCAGTTTCTTTATTCTCTAAGGTGGCTAACGTCGTCAAAACATTTTTTTTGGCCTTGTATAAAGTGGATCGCACCTCCTTTTGATTTAAACTGAAACCTTTCATAACTTGACTTGTTATATATTCGGGCTCACGGTTTGATATTCCTGCTATACATGCAAAATTTCAGTAATATTTTCCGGAACACTGACCGGTATTTGCGGCCTGCCCTTATAGCTTTCTGCCCCCAGCCGGATTTTGGCCCGATCCAAAAGCTTGGCCCATTTTCACGCTCAGTGCAGTAATTGTCTGCCTTAAGATGATCTCTTTTCCGGGATCACCAGAATACCACTAAATTATTGCATACCCATAGCAATAGTCATATAATAATATCAAAATCTGGATTTAAGCTTTTTGTTCTATTTCCGTAACACATTCGGTTTTAATCTTTTCAACCAGGAATTGAAGAGCACCAACGACATGGGGTCTAATATCGCCGCCTATAAGTACATACATTATGTCATCCCCTATTTCCAGCCGGCCTTCATTAAGCCACACCTTAACATAGAATATCCCATCCATTTTATAGGTTTCCGCAATAAACTCATCAACTTTTACCGCATCATAGAAAAAGTCCATTCCTTTTACCAGCGAACCATCATCAACCCCTCGGCGAACCTTTGCTTTAGGTGTTTGACGGACAACACCATTATGGACCAAAAACATCCCTACCTTTAAAGCGGCAGGATCTGCTTTTGCCTCCTTAAGCCATTCATCAATAGATGGTGATCTTTTTTTATTAATCATTGTCTGATACGCTCCTTATAAAAAAATCTTTCCTCATACTTTCCTTATAATATATTATATCAAAAAAGCCTAAGCTAATAGCAGGATCTGCTGTTAGTTTAGGCTAATTCCTTTTATTTCTTGTATTTCTAGTATTTCTTTAAAACAGACAAATTCCCTACATTTAATTAATGGTAAAATTCAGGCTGGAATAATTGTCTTCAAAAAGCTTTACCAGGCGTTCAGCCTGTTTTTGAAAGGCTTCCCGGTCTTCCCAGGTATTTCCAGGGTTTAATATCTCCCGTGGGACCCCTGGGCACTCCTGCGGAATCATCAGGTTGAAATAAGGTTCTTTGTCATAATTAACGCTATTGAGATCACCTTTTATGACAGCCCGCACTATGGAACGGGTATAACCCAGGTTGATCCTCTTTCCTATCCCGTAAGGTCCGCCGCTCCATCCCGTATTTACAAGATAAACGTCAGTTTTGTGCTTAGCGATTTTTTCTCCCAGCATCCCGGCGTAAACCGTTGGGGACAGGGGCAGGAAAGGGGCTCCAAAACAGGAGGAAAATGTGGCTGCCGGCTCGGTAATCCCTCTTTCTGT
>CAZQXY010000025.1:14063-16134 GCA_964597455.1 uncultured Desulfovibrionaceae bacterium | reverse complement strand
TTATATGAAACTCAAAAGGAACCAACGGAACGAACTTATGGGACGGCGTACTAGTCTCTGGCAGAAGAACTGGGGCTTTCTCCTTTTCTTGAAACGGAAACACTGTTTCACTAGCTGTGCCGTTCACTCAGAAGGACTTTTTTTAATTGGTTTTAATCAACAATAAGTTTCCGTAGCGCGTTTCCAGGCGGTAGATGTTGCTTCCCTCCTTGGCGATAGGAAAAAGTTTGCCGCTGTGCTTCTTTTTCCACTGTCAAATCAAAATCGGAATTAATATCAGCGTACTCCGCTGTACCGTTAATTTTAAAATCATCGATCGCTATACGCAGGTCCAGGCTGGTATGTTCGGCCCTGAGCCCCAGATCGCCCTGCGGCTCAATGATACTTACCGAGCCGTAACGACTAAACCCGCTAATTTGGCCGGCAATCTGGGAGAGCCTTATCCCGCGGTAAACATACTGGTGTATTCCAGATGGCCGCCGGAGACCTCCCTGATTTCAGCTGGCCCATTTCATTGTGAATGGCGAGTCTGGTAAGCTCCGCCTCCCCGGGTAAGTCCAGATTGAGTTCACGGACAGCCCGGGGAGTATCTTCATCGATCAGGGAGACTACCTCACTCCCCCCGTGAAAGCTTTCGGCAAAATCAAGCAGTAAAGCAGCGGCTCCGTGAATGTTCGCCGCGATGTCGCTGACAGCCAGCCCCAGCAGCAGAAACATAACGGCCAGGATGATTAATCTGTTTTTCATGAGGACAACTCTTTTTTTGTGGATTATTCGCCCTTGTTGAAACCCCACGTGATTGCTCCCACTGGTTGTTAACATAGAAGATAAACTATTATATGCTAATCGTTAAATATTTATTGACTAAATTTATTTCAGTATGTTATAATTACCTCAACCAAATAATGGGGTAATATTATGCATTCCGTTGAATACTTGAAAAAGTACAGTAAGCTGGTAAAAGTGTTGAGGATACTCTCACAGATCGCTTATTGGTTGTCTGTAGTGGCAGTAGCCATTCTTTTGCCGCTTGCGATTTATCTGTCTGTCTGTCTGTCAGCAAGCATTGGTGCGCCGGCTTCAGTGTCCGCTACGGTTTCTACCTGCAGGAAGAATATGATGCCACACTGTAAGGGGGAGAGGCAATATGGCCATTATTCTCAGATTGGATAGGGTACTGGCGGATCGAAAAATGCAGTTAAAAGAACTGGCCGACAGAATCGGCATTAGTATAGTTAATCTGTCGCGTATTAAAACAGGAAAAATAAAAGCAATCCGCTTTTCAACACTAGACGCGATATGTAAGGAGCTAAACTGTCAGCCAGGAGAAATCCTGGAGTATAAATCTGAAGATATTGAAGAAATAAAATAATACATGGAAAAAAATCTTTAGAAGCAGGCTTGCCTGTTTTTTTATGCCATCTTTAAGACAAGACACTTTTGTCAGGAGTGGCTTCCCTGTGTTGGCCTCTTATATAGTACTGCTTTCCTCCTAGATGATGGAGCAGCTTGGCCTCATCATGCCAACATGAGGAGGCAAACAACTCTTCCTCTACAGAGGCGGCCAGCACTTCCCCGACGAAGAAATTGTGATCGCCGATTTTGTAGCGCTCCACAACCCCACATTCAAGGTGCCCCAGGCACTCTTTGATTAAAGGGGCGCTCACTTTTTGGGCCGTCACAGGCGTGAGGCCAGCCTCCTTGAACTTATCGATTTCCCTGCCAGAAATTCTTCCGCATCTGTCAACCTGCCCCAACAACTCGGCTCCCGGAATGTTCAGGGCAAACTCCAGGCTTCTGTTGATCAACTCACAAGTGAAATGTGGAAGAGCAACGGCAATACCTACCCGGGGAGGACGACCCGAAAGTGGAGTTAGCCAGGCCAGGGCCATAACGTTACTCCTGTCCCGGTAGGCAGCAGTCACTAAAAGAACACAGCCGGTGTTAAGCAACCGGTGCGCTTTTTCCAACTGTACTTCTTTTTTCATCATGAACTCACCCCGAAAATATGATTTACTTAAAATAACCCCTCTCCACTTCCATACCTCTAACTCTTCATCATTCCCCTGTC
>CAZQXY010000025.1:5567-14053 GCA_964597455.1 uncultured Desulfovibrionaceae bacterium | reverse complement strand
AAAAGGTGCCGGCAGCAAGGCTCATAATTGCCCCTTATTTTACCAAGCAGCTTTTAGGCTATGGCAGATTTTTTAAGTTCATTGGCTTACGGGAGCTACGGTAAACTGCCAGGCTGCACGGGGTCAATTGACCTCGTGAGGATGTTACTCAATAAGACGTAACTAATGTAACTGATGTATAAATGGTTCCTTATTATTATTTTTCAATTTTACGGGAAAGCATATTTTCCAAACTTTGCATTTTTTCTGGGTAACCATAAGAGGCCAGATAATAATCTTTTTTTTCTTTGATAATTTTTTTTAACTGGCATAAACTTTAGGCTGGTCTCCTGCCTGGTAACCACGGGAAACTTATAATGCCGGTTTAAGTATTTGGGCAAATGCCCTTTTTGGCTGGAATAATCCTCTATAAATTGTAAGTGTTTCTGGATTCTTACCCGATGGTAATCGTTTAATTGTTCCGGCAGACTGGGATCCATTAGTTTCTCATCCAGAAAAACAGTAAAGTTTTTGTCAATTTCGCACCCCACACTGTTTCTCCCGGAGGCAAGAGCAGCCAAAGTAGTGGTCCCTGTTCCCCAAAAGGGATCTAGCACTGTATCTCCATAGACGCTGTACATATTGATAAGGCGGTACGGCAAGAGAAAAGGGTAAGCGCCACTACGCTGACGCAGGTTGGCGTTTAAAGAAACTAGATCCTGCCGCGTCCCCTTAAAGTCCCAAAGGTCGGAATACCAACGGTTTCTTTCCCCCCAAAATATAGCGCTCTCCCACCTGTTTACTTTTTCTGCTTCAGTCTTAAAGTTTCTTTTGGCACCCTTGCGGAAGATAAGAATATATTCATGTTCAAGGGTTACATAGGCCCCCGCCGGAAACATCCCCGAACCCATGAATTTAGTGGGAGCATTAGTCTGTTTTCTCCAAAGAATCATGGGGAGGTTATCAAAACCGTTCCCCCAAAAAGCCTGCAAAATCCTGAAATGATTGGGGAAAAGCTGAAACCTGCCTCCGATAGTCCGGGTAGCGTCACCAATATTAATACAGGCAAAACCTCCGGTTTTCAAAACCCGGAATAATTCTTTCCAAACTTTATCGAGTTCCCGGTGCATCAATTCGAAGGTGGCCTGATAATCTTCTTTATTTAGAGCGCTCCTAATCTGCCCGTTTAAACCAATGAAAGTTTCATCCCACATTTCGATCATAGGATAGGGAGGAGAAGTTACTACTAAGTGAACACTCTCATCTGCCAGGAAGTCTAACTTTCGCGAATCTCTATAGAGTACCTCGTGCTTGGTTTGCATAATATATTTTACCTTCCCCTTCCCCTTCCTTTTCTATCAGGAGGTTACCTCCTATGTCAGCATACCACAAAAACACTAAACATTCTTGCCAGGAGTGGTCAACCACTGCACAACCTTCGGCCCTGTTTAACTTCTATCAGCGGGGAATACCCCGCTGATAGAAGTTTCACTTTTTTATCGGGAGATGGTGATCGTGCAGGTGGTGGCATCCCAATCCACCTGCGCCTCCAGGGCCTCGCCCACAAAGCGCAGCGGGACAAAGGTCCGGCCGGGCGGAAGCAGTTCTGCCGGGCAGTCCAGAGTCACCGGCGCGTTGTTGATCAGCGCCTGCGCGGAGTCGATGGTCAGGACAATCTCTATCTGTAGTCCGTTACGGGTTTCTCGGATAACTACCTTTCGCGTTTCCGCCCGCCACTCCACCCGGGCTTCCAGGGCCTCGCTCACAAAGCGCAGCGGCACCAGAGTGCGGGAGGCCTCCGGCTTGATGAAGGGCGCCGCGTCTAAGGTGTACGGCTCGCCGCCGATGGCAGCCTCTGTTGAGCCGATGGTAAGCTTGATGACTTTCGGAGGCTGAACCGGCTTCGGAACCGCGGTGCCAAAGACGGCAAATTTTGTCAGGTGGTTGACCTTGACCACCGCGTACCACTTCCCGTCGGGTCCCTGCTCCACGGCGGTCCCCAGCGCCGTCCACCCGCCGGTTTTCTCATCGTAGCAGCTGATCACCGGTATCTCGCCGGATGTGATCTTGCCCGGGTCATACGGGATCTTAATGGTGATGGTGCTCCCGCCGAAGTCTCTGCCGCCCGAGGTGGTGATTTCGTAGATATCGCTGGCGAGCTTCAGGCGCAGCCCCTCCGGGACGATGTTGTTCGCTTCACTTGGAGTCATCTTCTTGATGCAGAAGGTGGCGTCACTCGGCAGGGCGCCGGCGGGAATCTCAACGCTGACACCTTCAAAGCTGATCGTGCCGCCGGTGACAGCATTGATCTTTTTGCTCGTTTCCGTGGCGGGCTTGGGTGCCGGAGAACTGCCGCCGCCCCCGCCGCCACCGGGACCGGTACTGCCTCCGCCTCCGTTGCCACCGGTACCGCTTGACGGTTTTGCGTCCATACTGACGCTTACGGTAATACTAAGGGATATTCCTTTTACATTCAGTACCCCCGCCGGCAGGATGACCTTCCCTGTGGCCGCAAATGTCTGCGCCGCCGTTTTGGAGGTGTTGTAGCCGCTTAAATCCCAGCTGACTGTTGCGGTATCGGAAAATGGGGCTCCGTCTATGCTTATATCGATCGGTATTATTTCAGGCAGGCCGAGAGCGGAGGCGCTGGCCGGCGTGCCGTAGGCTACACCGGTTATGGAAGTACTCACTTCACCAAGGCCCTCAAGCACAGGCTGCACTATATGAATGGCACTGATTCCCCCGGTTGTTGTGGCAACCTTGTTTCCATTGACAGGCATGTTCGTATTGGTTACCACCACGTAATAGTACGTTGTGCCTGTTGTTTCTGTTGAAGGCCTGTATATCCTGCCGGTGGCACCTTCTATCGCTTCTCCGTTGGTATTGTCGTCGACGCTGTTTTGATACCACTGGTAGGAGACAATCCCGCCATCAATGGAGTAGGCGTAAACCTCAAGATAGTTTGCCGTAGCTCCCTGATAATACGTCCAGGTGCCAATGCTCTGCTCTTCAATCACAGGCGCTGCCGCGTCAACCTTTTCCTGCACATTGACTGTTCTGATCCCGCTGGTAATGCTTGCGGTTTTTGCTCCATTGACGCTTTCGTTGGTGTTGGTGACGATAACATAGTAGTACCGCGTCGTACCCGCTTCCCAACCGCTGATCTCCGGGGTGTAACTGGCGGAGTTGGCTCCGGCTAGCGGGGTCCCCCCTCCGGTAGTTTCCAGTGTGTTCTCGTGCCACTGATAGGAGAGTACGCCGCCGCTTCCCCAATCAGCCGCTGTCGCCGTTACCGTCATGGGGGAAACCTGCCCTCCCACCGGATAGTTGACAGTGCCCGAGAGATTACCCCCTTCTGTAAAGGCGGGCTGGGCCGCGTTGACCACGGCTTTGACGGTCACAACGATATCCTCACTGGTAACCGTGGCCGTAGTGTTGCCGGTGGTTCCTTCCGTTTTATAGTTTGTCACCACGACATAGTAGGTGAATGTGCCCGCCACGGAAGTGTATGGGATACAGCAGCCCTCGCTGGAAACAAGTGTGTCCTGGCCGCCCCCTTCCGGGGCTTTCAAGTACCATTGGAATGACAGCTCTCCACCGTCGGGGGAAGCAGCGCTTACTTTCAGCATATCATCTTCGCTGATCGCATCGCCCTGCAGGTAGGATCTCCTTCCTGTTAAGTCGTTTATGACCGGCGCGGCGGCATGGACCAGCTCTTCGACCTGGACAGGTTTGACCTCGCTTGTGCTTGTCGCGGTGGTACTTCCCGTGGCATCCGGGTTTTCATTGGTAGCAACCACATAGTAGTACTTTGTGCCTGCGGTTTCGGTGGGCGGGGTGTAGCTGGCGCTGTTTGCACCATCTATTGCCGTTCCGCCCGCGGTGCTGTTTACCATATTTTCATGCCACTGGTAGCTGACGGTGCCCCCGTCGGTAACGGCAGCTCTGACAGACAGCGCCGCCGCGCTTTCCCCCACGTTATAAACAACATCATCGGTTGTGAGGTCGTCCGCAAACACCGGTGCAGCCGCATCCACCTTGCCGACAACGATAACCGCAGCCGTGCCAAACTTATCGCGATCAACAGTGGAAACAGCCTTGACCGTAAGCTTTGTTCCCGATGCTTCCCCCACGTCAACGGCCAGCACTCCTTCCGCCGAAATGAAGGTGTTTGCGCTTGTGTTGCCCGTTACGCTCCATTCAACCGCATCCCCGTGGTTCATGCCGCTTATGACAGCGGTGAAGGCCTTCGTTCTGCCCTGTGTCACGGTTGCCGTTGCCGGGTTTACCAGCACGCCAGTAACAGCCGGCATACTGTTTTTAATCTCCAGCACGACAGTGCATCTTTCCCCCCCGCTAAAAACAAAGGCCAGGTTGTGTAACCCCTTCTCAAGGCTATGGAGTGTGCTGTTTGTGATCGTCACTGTGTTGCCGCCATCTTCCACTAGATAATCCGTATCCTGCATCAGGCCGGCGATGCCTGTGAATTCATAGTCACCGCTGAGTACCGTGAAGGATACGGTTCCATGGTTCTTGTCGCCCGCATTGCTGTCGTACTTGTCAAAGCAAGCTGCCGCGGGCGTCACGGCAGGGATCTCGCTGCCCGCAGTTTCCCCTGTGGCGAAGTTTACCGTATAGGTTTTGCTTGTCACTCCGTCCTCCGCCGTAACTGTTATTGTTGCCGTGGCAAATCCATACTGCACCGTTCCGTATACCGCTTCGCTCACGGTTGCCCCGCTATCTGCAGCCGGCACACCCGAAAGATAGATTTCCGTGCCATTTTCCACGTCACCGCCAAGTTCCACGAAATAGGTCACCGTGTAGCTATCAAAGCCGGGCACCTCTATTTCTGCCGCTCCTCCCACCCTATAACTGAGCGCGTCAAGGTCGGCAACCGACTGCGGCACATACTGCGGAACCTCGACCTCGATGGCTTTGCCGGCATTATACCCGGGTATAGCCGCGAAACGCACCAAGTAAGTTCCGGCGCTCAAGCCCGTAATCTCGTCGCATCCGTAGCCTGCGGCTAATGTCGTATAATCCTCCATGTCTGCCGCTTTATATTGATAGGTCTTCCCGGCAATCAAGCCGGTGATTTTACCGTCACTGCCGTCCTTAGATGTCGGGGCCATCCCTGCCAGCCCGAAAGGCTCCTCTTGCGCATTGTTGCTGACCCTTATCGGTACCGTAACATCACAGGTGTGCCCCTTCCCGTCGCTTACGGTAATGACGGCGCTGGTAGTACCCTCGTTGACACCCGTGATCACGGCTTTTCCATCTGCAACTTCCCCGCTTGCAGTTTCCGCGGCGGGAGGCGTGCTTATCCCGCTGACGCTCAGGCTATCCCCGTCATCATCCGCAGCTACTGTATCGGCATCAATTTCCGCCGTTTCTCCGGCCTTGATTTCCACGGCGGAAATTAGCGCCCTTGCCGCAGGAGCTGTTTCCAACAGCGCCTTGATCGTGGTGTTTTTGTTAATGGCCTCCAGGATGTAGTCTGTGGCGGTATTGGTTTGATAAATGCCGTTCACCATCCAACCCTTTACCCCCAAAACCTTATTATCGGGGTGGGCGGTAAAAACCAGATCCGCATACATCTGCACCTTGCCGCCGCTTGTCAGCACACCTGACGCTGCGGTGTTGCCAACCCCTGCGATAGCCGTAACGGTGCCGCTTCCCCCTTCGGAGCCAAATACAACCGTCTTTGTGGAAATGATCACATATATTATCTTCAGCCTGTAGCTGCTGGAAAGTCCGGCAAAGGTATAGGAAGATTGGCTGCCCAGCACCGTCGCCGCCCCGGCGGCATTCCCCTCTTCGTCCACCGGCGTGATTTCCCAGGAATAAATAAGCGCCGCGTCAGGAGGCACCACTTCCATGGTCACCGCTGAACCTTTTTCAATCGGTTCGCCCGGCAAAACCGCGGTGCCACCAACGCGGACGGTAATGCTTCCGTTGTTAAAGTAAGCCACATCGGTATTAACAATTTCTGACGACACTTCAAGCGTGTATTCTACCGCCTTGGCGAACATGACCTCCACCACGGTGTCCTCCGTAAGGGCTTCCAGAATATATTTTCTTCCGACAAATATGCTTCCATCGCTGTTCTTTACTATTTCGCCGTTTCTTGTCCAATGCTTTACCGTGTATTTTATGCCGCCTTCTGTTTCCGGCACAGCGGTAAATGTGATGGCCGCCTGGGCGGCGACAGAGGTGGCCTCGCCCTGCGGCAGCACATAGATTCCGGCATATACTGCGCTGATGGCCCCCCACACGGCGTCACCCTGGTTCTCATCCAGGTTTTTCGCAATATTAAAGGTAATATTGTACGTCGAATAGGTGAAACTCACATGCACATCAATATCCCCGGACAGGCTGTCAAGGGCAAGCGTATTGCCGGTATTTCCCTCAACAGGCGTTCCGTTGATACTCCACTGGTTTACCCTGCAGCCAATCACCGGTTCAGCCGTGAATACCACTTTGGTGCCCGCAAACATCCGGCTGCCGGAACTTATTTCATAGTTGCCCCCGGCGCCTGCTTCCAGGGCGGCAAGACTGCCGTTGATCCCGGCGGCATAGTTTACCGTATACATCTCCGGGGGCTGCCCCGTTACCGTCAGCTTCGCAGAGTTGCTATGGGCCGACAGGGGGAAAGTGTTGTTTACAAGTCGTGATACCCGGCAGTAATACTGGTAGCCGTCCATGCCCGAAGTAACACCGGACAGTGCCAGGGTTTTTTCGTTGGCGTTGGGTATGGCGGTCCAGCCGTCACTTTCATTTTCCCGCTGATACCACTGGTAATACAGCCGGGTGGGGGCCACATTTTCCGGCAGCCTGGCGTCAACACTGAAGGTGGCGCCATATCCCGCTCCGGCGGTAAAATCCCTGGGCTGCGAAAGGATTACAGGCGGCTCTCCCGTGGGCAGGGTGCTTGCTTCCAGTGTCACCGCGTTGGTTTTGTTTCCCGTGCTGTCCTTGGCAACCAGCCGGTATTTGTATATCTCACCGGGGTAAACATCCCTATCCAGATAATATTTTTTAGAGCCCGGCACAACCTCCATACCTTTCTCCAATGCGTACCATTTGTCATAGTAGCTGTCATACCGGTAGAGTTCATAACTGTCCGGCCGCAGGGCGTCACTTATTATTTCCGGGACTTCCCAGACCAGGGTGATGCCGTCAGCTGTCCTGTCAGCCATATAAAAACTGCTGGGAAGCTTTGGCAGGCCCATTACCTGGGATACGGTATAATACAGGACCATGATGTCCTTTCTATTGAATGCGGTAGTATAGGAATGCAGCCTTGTAGTTAACGAAAACCCGCTGGTATCATAGCCATCATTGGGAAAATTGCACAAGGAGGCGCCTATGGTCGTGCCCCTGAAGTTGACCGTGGCCCCGCCGAAGCCCAGGGTGTTTTCAAAAGAGATTCCCATTACCGCTCCGGCAACACCCGCACCCACACGTGCTTCCGAGGTGAGGGAAACCGTGTAGGCATATTCCATGCTCTCGGTGATGGTAAGCTCGGTGGCCACCGAACCGGACCCGGATGTGGCGCTGACACTGCTGTCCGAGGAGAGAACATTACCGGCGTTTTTAAACTGGCCTACATTTTTAGGGTAGGTGCCGGGATCACCGGAGGTATGCATCCAGAAGCCGCTGTCAATAACTTCCATGTTATACCTTTCGGCAAGCTCGTTATACTTTTCCACCGGGAATACCAGGGTTTGTGGAGCACTCGGAAGGGAAACCGCCATAATGCCCCAGGTGGACGGATCGCTTCTTACGGCGGTGGGATATGCCGTGGCATAGGCGTCGCTCTCCTCGTAATACCGGTAATAATACATATCCAGGGGCGAGGAGACCATGACCACCGAGTCCTGCCCGCCGCTTGTTTCATAGGTGACCGAGCTTTCCCTCTCTACGGTATGGCCAAATTCCTGGCTGGTGCTGATGGCAATACTCGTCTCCATCTCAAAGGAGGCGAATTTGATTCCGAAAATGCCGATGTCCTGTTCAAAGCTAAGGTACCACCCCAGGCTGAACTCGGCAAAACCCGTGTCTGTCTGGGAGGAGCCCGAGGACTTGCTGAGATATGTGGAACCGGGTTCCCACAGGGGATAAGCGTTGTAAATATCCTCGTAATAAGGAAGTGACGCCAGCACCGCCAATACCTCGGGTTTGGAATAGGTAAACTCATAGTCGATGTATTGAACAAATACGGCATCATTGTCCATATTGGGAGCGCATACCGTGGGATAGTAATCACGCTGATCAAAGCTATTCGATGGTGAAGTACCCAGATAATACGGCATTTTTTTCACATCCATGGAGGTACCCGCCGCGCTTTCGTACATCAGGGTAATCATGAAATGATTTCGTCCGGAATCCTGCCTGGCATAGACAACGAGAAGCTGCTCCCTTCCTTCAGTGGGTGAATAGCCTTTGCTACCGGTCATGAAGTTTCCGGGAACCAATGTGTTGATCGAGGAAACGGGCGCGTCAAA
>CAZQXY010000025.1:0-5557 GCA_964597455.1 uncultured Desulfovibrionaceae bacterium | reverse complement strand
TGAAGTTATCATAAGCAACCATGCTGCCGTCCACCTTGCCGCTGTCGCCATACACTTTGAATTTCCCGGAACCGGCGTCATAATAATACATGCAGTTTCCGAAGAAAATCTGGTGATTGGCCCTTTTGTTCATATACCCGGTAAGGCTCACCGACTGTATGGGAACAGTCCAGTTTTGCGCATTCCTGTACCTGGCGCTGTTGGATAATTTAGGGGACAGGTTGTCATTGTACCTGGTTTCATGATCGGCGGCGGCGGTCCAGGCCATCTCTTCTTCGTTTCGGAACACCGTAAAGCCTTGAAAATTGCCATAGGAATTTAAGTCTTTGTCATATTTCATGTAGGACATGGCCAGCTCGTGGTAATACTCAAATTCTACCGTGGTTCCGTCTTCCCCGGTGAAGGTGTACGTGGCCTCCCGGTCATCTTTATTGACCATGTAACCACCGACAACAACTTCATTCAGCCCGTCGTTGTCTATGTCACCCACTGTGACACCGGCATTGCCCACGGGGCTGTCATTCTTTTTGTTTCCAAATTTTATTGGTTTGTATGAAACTGGTACGTAGAAGCCGTCTTTATAGTCTATTATGCAGATATAACTACAGTCATCTACGCTCGTCACATTAATGGTCTGGGTGAAGATGAGTTCATCAATTTTGTCGTTATCCGCATCGCCGGAAGCAAGATGAAAGGCTGTGCCAAAATAATTGTCCTTAATGCCATACGAGTAATAGCTGACTGCCTGGGAATACTCCTCTACAAATCTGCCGCTTTCCATTCCGTAAACAAACAAATGACCGGAATGTATATCGCTGCCTGGCACCATCACGGCAATCTCATCTTTGCCGTCGCCGTCATAGTCACCTGCGGTCATCTGCATGTAGGAGCTCCAATAATAGGTGCTGTCGGGAATGAAAAACATCGTTTGGTCAGTTCTGGAAACGGTACGAATCTTATGCCGGGCAGCGTTTGTGCCTGTTTGGGTGTTGACGCAGTGCAGCCTGAAAGCTTTTTATGTCCCCATCCTGTTTCGATGGGTCATCTCCTTCATAATTGACATCGATAAAGTAACGCACAATTTCGTCCAGGCCGTCGCCATCCATATCCGCCGCTACGGTTGTAGCAGGCCGGACATCTTTTTCGGTTGACCAGGTGGTATCACGCACATTTTCATGCGCGCCGGTATTTAAAAACATATCCGTGTTTGGTGCGTTATGATCATAATAGTAGATGTTTCCCCTATCCTCGGCGAGATAGGGAATATTGATCCGGCCTCCGATCACGGCTATCTCCAACGGTACATCGCCGAAGGTGGATACGGTACCGGTGTTTGCTCCCATCGGGTTTTCTCCGAGGGTTTCACGCTCCAGCGATTTTTCCGGCCGTGACGTATCAAAGCCCCACCCTTCGGCAATTTCCATACTGGCCTTGTCATCAGCGTCTTCTGCGTTAACAACTATTGCCAAAGGCGGCAAGCCCGAAAACACTATGCACAAAACCATAAAAACCGATATTATCCTTATCCAGTAAATCCTGTTCATTTTTATCACCCTTTACTCCCTTTACTCCAGATACATGATTTGAATATTAAAAAGATTTCAAACCATTTAAATCACTACCTTTCAAGCATATTGATAATCTCGTCTATGGTAATCTGGCACAGACTATCCCAGACAAGAGTGTTCCCATGTTCCACTTTGACAGCCTTAAACTTGCTTAAATCTTCAAGCCCGCAGAAACGCACAGCCTGCAGCCGGGGTTTCATGTCGTAGACAATCCTGTGGCGGTTGCTGAGTTCTATCAACAGCGTATGGTCGTCTCCGGGCGTCACTTTTACAATTTTCGGCACAAGCTCTCCCCCTTTGGAAAGACTGTTTCCCCACAACTCCATATAAAGAAAACTTAGGTTTTGCCTAGCCTTTACGGCGCAAGCCAGCTTAGTTGTACTGCTAATTTCCTTTTGCAATTACTTGCCGAAAATAAAAAACCCGGGCGTAGTAAAATCATACCCGGGGTTAACATATTTTCATATTATCAGATCTGATACTTTTTTAAAAAGATTATAAGATTTTTAACTCCATGGCTTTTTTAACAGCAGAGGGCCTACCTGTGACACCAAGTTTGCGGTAAATGGAGGTGATGTTTTTGCTGACGGTTACCTCGGCGATAAAAAGTGCAGCCGCTATTTCCCTGTTGGTCTTTCCCTCCACAACAAGCTCCAGCACCTCCCGCTCCCGCTTTGTCAGGGAAAGAGCGGGCGCTTTTTCGGCTATAAAGCGCTGCAGGTTGGCGCAGTACCTCTCCGCTGCGGACGCAAGCCGGGACAGGTAGGCATCGCCTTGCTCCTCCCTCTGCAGGGCTCTGAGTATCTCCAGTATATGCAGGCCGTATTCGGCGAAAGGCAGGACGATCTCATCGGCCCTGCCGATCTCCAGGGCCGGCCGGAGGGCTGCCTTTGCTTTTTCCATGCCGTAGAGGCGGTACTTGGCTGCTGCGTCTAAAATATATGTGTGCAGGTAGCCAAGCAGGTTGCTGAACATGGAGAAAACCTGCAGCATCTCCTCGCAGAGCACCTCCAGCTTGATGTATTTTTTCTCCAGGAGCAGCGCCTGGGCGTGAACAATGTAGTTGAAGCCCATGCCCTGGTATAAAATATCGCTCTGCTTCAGATCGCCCGCTTTTAACCACGGCGCAAAGCCCTGCGGGCGGCAGGTTATACATCCCAGGTAGCCTGCGCACAGGTCAAGGGTGCTGTTATAAACAGGGTTATTGTACGTCACCACCCCGGCTGTCAGCTCAGCCATAAGCTCCCCCGCTTCACGAAACTTACCCTGTGCCGCATAAAGCCTGACCAGGATCAGGTTGGCACAGATGATGATGGAGGTCTGCTCCATGGGCTGCGCCCTGTAGATAGCCTTGTAGGCATAAAGCTCGGCCTGGTCATAAGCGGCGGTTTCCAGGCAGTATTCCGCCCGGGCCAGGTATTCAAAGCCCGTGCCGCAGCCGTTCGACACCTCACAGTAATAGGGGAAAATAATATCGAGATAATCTACAATCCACAGCAGCTTCCCCTTTTCACGGTAGTAGAGATAGAGGGAGTGGGGGGAGCCGAAGGTAAACATCATGTCCTTGTTGGCGATGGAAGAGCTGCCGTCAAGCAGCCTGTATGCTTTAAGCTGCGCCTTGTGCATCTTCTCCAGGTCATTAAAGAAGAGGAAACTCCCGGCAAGCTCGATTTCACCGGAGATACGCTGTCTCAGCCCCTCGGGGATGCTTGCATCACGGCGATAATGCTCTTCTATTTGTGCCAACAGCGCGGCGCCGCCCTCCATATCTACACAGACGAGATAGTTGTAGGCATAAGTTATGTAGCCGATGGGGTGGCGGTATTTGACCGCCTCGGGAATCTGCGAAAAGATCTCCACGATCAGCCCGGGAGCTTTGTCAAGCTCGGTAGTGGCTCCATGTTTTTCAAAAGCGGTTAAAATGAGGTCGTATTCCTCAGCCTTCAGGAAAAAACTCAACCCTGAAAAAATGTCGCCGCTCTCGATGTACCATTGTCCGGAGCGCTTATAGAGTTTTTTAAGCTCGGCACTGTCGTTCTGCCCGGCAAGGCGTTTTTTCAAATAATCGCTGAAGATATTGTGCAGGTGATAGTTATCGGCGCGCTCGTCATAGCGGATAAAGGAGTTGCCGGCGCTCATCCTTTGAATAATCCCCGGGGCAGCGACATCTTCGGTTACATATAGCGCTTGCGGCAGTGTAAAGCTTTCCAGGATGCAGAGGGTTTCAAGCAGCCGCGCTTCCTTATCCGTATACCGGGACATGATCGCCGTTTGGATCAGGCTTTCGATGTCTCGCCCCGGCTCCAATCTGCCGGTGGCGGAATAGTGCTGCATGATCAGGTAAACAGCTGTAATCCAGCCCTCGGAAACCCGGCGCACCTTCCTTGCCATATCGTCGGCAATCTTATGGCCGAACAGCTTGAAATACCTCTTTATTTCTTTCGCTGACATCTCAAACAGATCGCTCTTAAAAAGGTAACAATATCCCTTAAGTCTTAATTCCTCCAGATTCATGGCCGGTTTCGTCCTGGAGATGATAAGAACATGAAAGCCCTTTATCTTTGTCCAGACAATTTTCTCTAGCATCCAGTCCAATTCCGGAGAACGGGCAAAATGGTAGTCGTCAATTACCAGCACGGTATTGGACAAATAAGTATGATCCTCGACTATACTGATTATTCTGTCTCTTTGTGGAGCATCAACGGGAAAGCCCAAAACGTTTAGCTGCTTTCCAAGCTCCGGCTGGATTCTGGCAAGCTGGCGGGTCAAGGAATCCCATATATGCTGGGCAGAAGTCTGGTCTCTCTCCACGGAGAGCCAGAAATATCTTGCCTTTTTCTCCTCCAGAAAATCCCTTACCGCCGTGGTCTTGCCGTAACCCATGGCCGCTACGACCACCGTCAGAGGATAGTCGAACACGTTATTAAGTTCCGCGCTGATTTGCTTGCGCTTTAAAACGCGGCGTCTCAATTGCATCCACCCGCCACCTCGTATAATTGGTCAGGGTTCCTCTTTTTACCTGCCTTTACTTTAGTCCAGAAACCAAACATGGAAATCTTCAACGCTTTTTTTTACTAACTTTTTTGCTTTATCTAACACTTGTAAATCCCGCACTTTCCAGTTAGCACCGTTCGTTTTTATAACACTTTGCGATTATATCAGGAAAGTATAATCAAGCCATTCTTTATCATTTCTGTAAAGTCCGGTAAAAGTGGCAGGCAACATTCTTCTAAGTGAAGTTTTCGACAACTTTGGATTGTTTTCCTGCAATTTTTTCCAAGAATTCCTATGTTTGTCTTTAAGTTTTTGAAATTGTTCGGCTTGTCCCTCGTTATGGCATATCTCCTACGTTGGCTTACCTAAAGCCATGACGTTTTTTCACCTCTGAAACTGAAAATTTCTAATGCTTTTCAGCTACTTGTAATTGTAGATAAAAATAAACTGTATGTACGTAAAAGATGTAAATACAGTTTAATGCTTAGAATAGGCTTTATCCCCAATTTAACCTTGTGATGATTAAACGAAAGGTAACTGCTCAGCTCTTTGACAAAAATATTTTTATTTAGCGATAAATTACCATATATTCCCTAGACTTTTCCATGCTTTTATGGTACCATCAAATTATGGAAAAGATAGCTGCTTACTTGTGCTTACAAGCTTCAATCTATTACTGCCTGACAATATTCCGGGAGGTGCTCTTTCATGAAATATGAGCAGTTCCTGGAATTATACAACGCGGGACCCGAACCTGTTTACAAGCTGCTGTTAAGTATTATTGAAACAAATAAGGCGCTTGTAGATAAGGTGTCATCCTTATCACAGCAGGTAGCTCTCCAAGACGAGCGGATTAAAGAACTGGAATCCCAGCTCAATAAAAATAGCCGTAACAGCAGCAAACCTCCTTCTACCGATGAATTTGTCAAGCCCAAAAGCCAGCGTAAAAAAAGCGGCAAATCATCTGGGGGACAGAAAGGGCACAAAGGCCATCA
>CAZQXY010000024.1:0-16260 GCA_964597455.1 uncultured Desulfovibrionaceae bacterium | reverse complement strand
GTGAAATGTGGGGTAACCTTTTGGAGATCGCTTCATCAGCGGTTAGCAATAAACATCTAACCCGGCTTTTGGATGTTTTTTATAATGACCAGGATCTGGTGAAGGGTTTTCATCTTTCACCTGCAGCTAAGTCCATTCATCATAATTACCTGGGCGGGCTGCTGGATCACACACTCGAGGTGGTTCAAATATGCAAGTATCTGACAGAACTGTACCCCGAAGAGATTGATGGTTCGCTGCTTATTACAGCGGCAATATTTCATGATATCGGGAAAATAGAGGAATACAATGCCGATAGCTTTATTTTTGAACAGACCGATAAGGGGAAGCTTTTGGGGCATATTACCATAGGGCTGGGGATAGTTAGAAAAATGATTGAGATGGTTCCTTCTTTCCCCGACGATCTCAAAATGAAGCTTGAACATATGATTATTAGCCATCACGGCGAAAAAGAATGGGGCTCGCCCGAGGTTCCCCAAACATTTGAGGCATTTGCGTTATTTCATGCCGATTTGCTCAGTGCCCGTTTAAAACAATTTTCAAAGCTGCTTAATAGTCATAATGACAAGAGTTCTGCCTGGACTGAATGGGACCGTTTCCTGGGGCGCAGAATTTTTGCCGCAAAGTAAAAGTCCAGGGAAAGAAGGATTTTAAGGTGGGTGTAAGCATGAAACAGGTTAAAAATTCACGTAAGGTTGTGCCTCTGGTAAAGAATGCCGAATATTATTTTCAAAAAGGTAACTATTATTGCCGGCAAAATAAGCTGGAAAAAGCGCTGTTATTTTATAAAAAAACGATTGAGGTTGAACCGCATAATTCTATAAACCATTATAACCTGGCCTGCCTGTTGAGCAGGATGGGTCATCTGGAGAAGGCCAACCAGGTTTTCTCATATATCGTTCATAAAATAGATCCATCTATGACCGAGTGTTATTTTCTTATGGCAGTTAATTACGGGTTGCTGGATGATCTGGATAAAACCCGTTATTACCTCAATTTGTACCTGCAATTATCCCCTGATGGCGAGATGGTCGATGATGCTGAAGAGTTGTTTTTTGCATTGAGCCCGGAAGAGGATTTCATCAGTATTGAGGAAGATCATTCCAATAATGAAGAGAAAAATGGGGAAAATGAAGAAATAGCCCGGCATTATCGTGAAGATAAAGAGGTAAGAAACATTTTATTTAATGCTCTTTATCATAAAAATGAACAGTACGTTGAGAAAGCTATCCGCTTTTACGGGTCATTAATGGAGGGTATCGGCGAGCGGGTTTTAAAAGAATTTGTGAGGAACCCCTGGGTTAAACAGCGGTTGCGTTTACAGGCTCTCCTGGAGTTAAAAAATATGGGTATAAAGGGATTAGTACCTGTATTCATGGAAGGAACATTGCGTGAAGTGGATATTGCATATTATCCTTTAGTTGCTCCAAGGTGGCAGGGGAAATGGCAGCAGGTAATGGATCGCACGCTCCAGAACATGCGTTTAAGCAAGTCTTATAATGAACGCTTTTATGAAGATGCTCAGTCCATCTGGATCGATTTTTTGAACAACCTTTATCCCCGGGTCCCTAAAATTAAAAAAATAGAAGTTTGGGCAGCAGGTCTTGAATACGCCCTTGCCAAATACCACTTCCTGGGTATAACGCAAAAAATGCTGGCAGAACAGTACAATATCTCTCCTTCCAGCATTTCCGTCAGGTACAAAGAAATAAATGAAGTGTTGCATATCGAGCACCGGGCCTATCAAAATATGCTGATGTACCTTACCCGGCAGGATCGGGATCAAGAAAAAGAGGAATGATAAATCCTATTCTTCAATAATTTTTTTCCAAAGGGTCCTTATCTCGGCTGGAGAAAGCCCCTCACCGAGATAACTTTCGCCAATCCATATCTCAAAATGCAGATGTGCATTGAGTGTATTGCTTTCAGCCCCTTCACTGGTTCCTGAATTGCCTATATTTCCGATATAGTCACCTGCTTCTACGCTATCCCCTTTCTCAAGGTTATCTGCAGTATCGCTCAAATGTGCATAGCGCGTGATGATGCCGTTTGAATGGCTTATCCAGACCTGTCTTCCCCGGAGCATGTCCAAAATGTCAGCAGGGGTATCATCCATTTTCCAGGCGGCCTCCAAAAGTATTTCCCTCTTATCGGCAGGGAGCTCAATAAAATCGTGATCGATTCTATAAACAATACCCGGGCCTGCCGCAAAAACCGGATCTCCGTATTTAACAGAAATGTCACAGTAGCCCTCATAATAATCCAGCCCTTCATGAGTGCCGTTTCTGTAGGTGCGTGGCGCGCCGGGAAGCTGTGTGTCCCTGGTTGTTACTTTGGCTCCCGGGAGCGGGCTTTCCAGAAAAGATAAGGCTTCCAGCAGGGAATCATCATCCCAGTTTTTATAATTGCCCCGCGAAGGCAGGCCATCCTCTTCCCCGTTTTCTTCTTCAGGAAATTGCCCGAAAGCGGGATTCCCGTTGGGGCTGGCATCCGCGGTATTGCCCCCGGGGTTATGTACACTTACAGTTTCTTCGTCTTCCTCATTAACCACGGGAGGAAGTGTATTTATATCTTCCGGCTCATCTGGATTATCAGCTATCTCACCTGAGCTATCGGGAAAGATGAGCGGTGCAAAAACGATACAGACAGCAATGATGATTAACAATGGCATCAGTTTCTTAATTCCCATAACAGTCAAAGGCCTCCATTAGAGTTAATTCTTATTTTATTTTAACATATTTTAGAGAAAAATGTCTAAGGATATTTTGCAGGGAAAAAATAAATCTAGAGGAAAAAGCAGGACATTTGCAGAATTTACTGATCAGCAGGGGGGATAAGGTTGTGCAGCAGAAATGCGTTACCGGTTGTATTACAGGATTTCGCCTCCCGGGATCCCCGGGAAATGGCCGATTTAAGCGGTGCTCTTTTTCAGGATCATAAAATTATTCTTCAGTACTGTAATCTTCCCCTTGCGGTTACCTACCCCCGGGGAGAGATTAGTTTCCTTGAAAGAGGTAAAAACTCTACAAAAGGGGAGGGCTTTCAGGAAGAGTTGTCCACGGACGAAAAAGTTGTCATTTTGCAGTATCTTGCCCGGGCAAGCGGCCTGCCGCTAAGAGGACAATGGCTTTCTTTTCTCGACCTCAGGGGGGGGGCGCTGCATTGGAAGCCTTTCCAAAAGGAGGCTTTGGAGCCGCTGGCCAAAAAATACTACAATAAAAAAGACCAATTTTTAAAACTGGCTTGCGAGCATGGAGGATCGCTGTTGGAGCAGGGCGATGCAGGGGTTGTTATACCGGTGTTTCCCCGAATTCCCCTAGCTTTTATACTCTGGGAAGGCGGTGAGGAATTCGCACCGCGTTCAATAGTACTCTATGATTCCGTTGCTGAAGCGTATTTAGATACGGCCGGATTATATGTTCTTGGTATCCAGGCGGTTATACGGGTCTGGTTCCCGGGGGATACCAGATTTGCCTAGCAGGGAGGGGAAGACCTTATTTTGTTTCCCAAAAATTTGTTTAATATAAGTGATTTATCACCGTCTGCCATAGAAGAAATCATGAGCAGAGCTGCCTTTTATAAAAAAAGAAAAAATGAGGCGCTCTCTCCACTCAAAGGAAAAAATATTGTGCTCTCTTTTTGGGAACCTAGTACACGTACACGCGTTTCATTTGAAATAGCTGTACAAAGGCTGGGTGGCAGGGTTATTAATTATTCGCCGGATAATTCTAGTGAAAAAAAGGGCGAAAATTTGAAAGATACCTTGAAGACGCTTGCGGCGCTGGGTGCCGATGCGGTGGTTTTTCGGCACAGGTCTCCCGGTTTTTTCAATTTGATTTCGCAGATGGTGGATATCCCCTTTATCAGCGGTGGCGAGGGATGTTATCAACACCCTACACAGGCCCTTCTTGATCTTTTTACGCTGCGTGATCGGGGAGTGAAACTTTCAGAAATAAAGGTAATCATGGTGGGGGATATTTTGTACAGCAGGGTTGCCCGTTCTCATTTTTATGCGTTATCCGTTTTTGGCGCCGGACTTACGCTGGTTGCCCCCCCTGTTTTGCTGCCGGCAGGGCTCGTTCCCGATGGTGTAAGCTGGTCTTATGCGCTGGATGACCTTCTTCCGGAGGGTGATGTTGTATATCTTCTCAGAGTCCAACGGGAGCGGCAGGGGAAAGCCCTTCTGCCATCCCTCGCAGAATATGCGGCGTTGTACGGAATTAATGAAAAAAGGATTCCTTTGTTAAAAAAAGGTGCTCTGCTGATGCATCCCGGCCCCGTCAATATCGGGATTGAAATCAGCCGCGGCGCAGTTGATTTTTTCCAGCGGAATTATCCGGAGCGGATCCTTTTTCAGGAACAGGCTCTAAATGGAGTATTTGTGCGTATGGCTGTTTTAGATCTGCTTTTAGGGGGAAAATAAAGAAGATGGACCTGCTTTTAAAAGGAGGTATTTTGTACGACCCTATAAACGGCTGGGAGGGACCGGCGGAAGTCCTGATCAGGGGAGGCAGAATCGGGGCGGTTTCCTTATCCCTCGGTCCTACCGATGTTCCCTTTCTGGACCTACAAGGGAAAATAATTCTTCCGGGGATGGTGGATATGCATGTTCATCTCCGGGAACCCGGATATGAAGGGAAAGAAACCATTGCCACCGGCTGTGCCGCTGCTGTCGCGGGGGGGGTTACAGCCGTAGCATGCATGCCCAATACGGACCCCCCGGCTGATAATAAAGAGATTATCTGTTATATCAAGGAGCGGGCAAGACAGGCGGATCTGGCACGGGTCTATCCGATAGGTGCAATAACCCGGAAGAGCGAAGGGAAAGAGATTGCTCCCATGTGGGAGATGGCGCAGGAAGGGGCCAGGGGTTTTTCAGATGATGGTAACCCTGTTTCCGACAGCGGTGTTATGCTCAGGGCGATGCAGTATGCTTTAAACCTTGGCCTTCCCGTGATCTCTCACTGCGAGGACCTTTCACTGGCTGCGGGGGGCGTTGTTCATGCGGGAGGTCATGGTTATCGGCTGGGGTTGCCGGTCATTACCTCCGCCTCCGAGGCGGTGATGGCAGCCAGGGAGATCTTGCTGCAAAAGGAAGTAAAGGGGAAGCTCCACCTGGCACATCTCAGCGCTAAGGAGAGCGTGGAGCTGCTGAGGTGGGCAAAAAGTGTAGGTATCAGTGTAACGGCGGAAGTAACCCCGCACCACCTGCTTTTAACGGAAGAAGCGGTTGGAGATTTTAACACGGATGCCAAAATGAATCCTCCGCTGCGCACTTCAGCCGATAAAGAGGCTTTACAAAAGGCCTTGGCGGAAGGGGTAATCGGGATAATCGCCACAGATCACGCTCCCCACCGCCTCCAGGAAAAGGAAGAGGATTTTCTCAGTGCGCCTTTTGGGGTAATTGGGCTTGAAACTGCTTTTCCGCTGCTCTGGACAAAACTGGTGGAAGAAGGGCTGCTTTCACCGGGTGAACTTGTGGACCGTTTCTCATCCGCCCCGGCACGCCTGCTGGGAATACCGGGAGGCTCTCTCGAACCGGGATCTCCCGCGGATCTGGTTGTAATTGATCCGTACACTGAGCATACAGTAAGCAGTGAAAGGTTTTATTCCCTGGGCAGAAATACCCCCTTTGAAGGCTGGCGTTTAAAGGGTTATCCTGTAATGACCATGGTGGGCGGAGATATAAAAATGTGGCAGGGGAAGGTTAAGGGATTTAGCAAAGAATTTCCGGCTATCAAAAGGATTCTTCAAACAAAGGAGTAGAGCTGTTTGTTAGCAAAGGCGCGTGTGCTGAAAATCGAAGAAATCTTTTCCGGCTGCTTTTTTTTACAGCTTGAAGAGCGGCGAATTGCCGGGGATTCTCTCCCCGGGCAATTTCTCCACGTACGCATAGCGGATAATACAGTGCCTTTTCTCAGGCGTCCTTTCAGCATAGCGGGAGCTTCCCCTCGTAAAGGAACGGTAGAAATTATCTTTCGCGTTGCTGGAGAAGGTACCAGGATTTTGTCCCGTTTGCAAAAGGATGATATTCTTGATTGCCTTGGCCCGCTGGGAACCCCTTTTTCCCCCGGCAAGGGTTTTCCTGTCAGCATCTTGCTGGCGGGAGGAGTGGGGATAGCGCCCCTGCTCTTTTTGGCCGGCACTTTAGCCGGTATAAGGGGAAAAATACTGGTTTATTACGGGGCGCCGCGCTCGGGAGAACTTTTTCCACTGGATCAGTTTTTGCCCCCGAATGCGGAAGTGTTTCTGGCTACTGAGGATGGAAGCGCCGGTTTTCAAGGCCTGGTGACGGATTTGTTTGAAAGCAGCTTAACAGATGGCCTGGAGCGGGCTGAGATTTTTGCCTGCGGTCCGGAACCGATGCTCAAAACATTGGCAGGAAAAAATAGATCCTGGGGTTATCCTATGCAGCTTTCTCTTGAAGAGCGGATGGCCTGTGGCATAGGTGCCTGCCAGGGCTGTGCCGTTCAAGCACGCAGGGAAGGTAAAACCGGTTATCTTAGAGTTTGCCGGGATGGTCCTGTTTTTAACTTTCAGGAGGTGATCTGGTAAGTGGTAAATCTGGAGGTTAATTTAGGGCCGCTGAGATTAAAAAACCCCGTGTTGGCTGCATCGGGTACTTTTGGTTTCGGTGAAGAGTATGCCTCATTTTTTGAACTTGAGAAGCTGGGGGCGGTTATTGTCAAAGGGCTGACCCTGAAGCCCAGGCAGGGGAATCCTCCGCCCAGGATAGCTGAAACCCCTGCGGGAATGTTAAATGCTATCGGATTGCAAAATCCCGGGCTGGAGGTCTTTTTGGAAAAGGAGCTCCCTCGTCTTAGAGATATTAATGCTGCGGTTATCGTCAACATCGCCGGCGATACGGAGGAGGATTACCTCACGCTGGCACGGGAATTATCGGAATCAACCGGCATTCTGGCCCTGGAACTTAATCTTTCCTGCCCTAATGTAAAAGAAGGGGGTATTTTTTTTGGTACCTCGGCGAATGTTATGAGCAGGCTGATCAGGAAAGTACGCCAAGTCTGCCGCTTACCCCTGATCGTGAAGCTTTCCCCGAATGTGACAGATATTGTGGAACTGGCCGAAGCCGCTGAAAGCAGTGGTGCCGATATATTATCTTTGATTAATACATTAAAAGGAATGGTGATCGATATTTCTAAGAGGCGCCCGTTGCTGGGCAATATAACGGGGGGGCTTTCCGGGCCAGCAATCAGGCCGATAGCAGTGAGGATGGTCTATGAAGTATTTAGATCTGTAAAGATACCCATCATTGGGCTGGGAGGTATCTCCAGCCTGGATGATGCGCTGCAGTTTTTTTTGGCGGGTGCCCGTGCTGTAGCGGTTGGTTCAGCCGGTTTCGTCGATCCTTATACCATACCCCGGCTGATTTCGGATTTGCAGCTTTTCATGGAGTCGGAAGGGCTGCAGAGTTTGGATGAAATAGTAGGCGCAGCCCAAAGGTAATGATCCTTCACAGCAAAAAAATTGGAAAGAGCAGGGTAGAACCATGGAAGATAAAAATGAGGCAGCCCGGAAAATTATTGTGGCGCTTGATGTTGAAAATGAAAAGGAAGCGTACGATCTTGTAAAACTTCTTTCCCCTCCCGTCAGCTGCTACAAAGTGGGCATGAGGCTTTATACCGCCTGCGGGCCTCGCATCATACAGGGTTTAAAGGAACTCGGCGTCAAGGTGTTTCTGGATTTAAAATTTCACGATATACCTAATACCGTTGCTTCTACAGTCGAGGTGGCGGCGGGTTTTGGGATTGAGATGTTTAACATTCATTTAAGCGGCGGCAGGGAGATGATCCAGGCAGCGGTAAAAGCAGCCGGACAGTCCGCTGAAGAATCGGGAAAAGCAAAGCCGCTGGTCCTCGGCGTTACCGTTTTGACCTCCTTAAACGAAAAAATGTTAAGAGGTGAGGTGGGAATCGAGAAACAACTGGAGCAGCATGTTGTGGATCTGTCTTTAATGGGTAAAGAATGCGGGATAAATGGTGTAGTAGCCTCTCCGCGCGAGGCGGCTTTAATTCGTAAAGAATGCGGAGCAGAGTTTCTCATCGTTTCTCCCGGCGTCAGGCCATTATGGGCTGCGTCCGGCGATCAGCAGCGGGTTTTTACTCCCCGGCTGGCTATGGAGGCAGGAGCAGATTATATGGTTATCGGCAGGCCGATTATTAAGCATCGTTCACCGCGGGAAGCGTTGGAGATGATTTTATCCGAAATCTCCACTGCAGAATAATCGCAGGAAATTAAATAAAGAAAAGGGCAGCAGAAAAGAGGTGCCGGAAATGAGATTTGGTTTACATATGCCGCAAAAAGGCGGATTTGCCAGAAATGTAAAACGGGCTGCGGAAATCGGCTGCCAAACGTTGCAGGTGTTTGTGGGGAATCCAACCAGCTGGAACCCTCCCCTGCCGAAACCCGAAGAGCTTGTTCAGCGGGGCGAGCTTTTAAAAGAGTATTCAATTTTTCCCCTGATAGTCCATACCGCTTATCTTGTTAATCTGTCAGCCGCAAAAGAAGAATTTTATCAAAAATCGCGCTTGCTCTTTCGGCAAACACTGCAGAATGCTTGTAATCTTGGTTCTCCTTATGTAGTGCTGCATGCAGGCAGCCATGGCGGCAGGGGATACAAAGAGGGGATGGAGCT
The DNA here is from genome assembly GCA_964597455.1 of uncultured Desulfovibrionaceae bacterium. Taxonomy (GTDB): domain Bacteria; phylum Bacillota; class Dethiobacteria; order DTU022; family UBA8154; genus DUQX01. The sequence goes on along the minus strand of CAZQXY010000024.1, from coordinate 7,604 downwards.
TTTTATCTCTACGCTGAAAGAGGAGATGGAAGACTGGCCATCTGCGGGGATAGAACTCCTCCTGGAGAATACTGCAGGGGGGGGGACTTCCCTGGGGGGAACTTTTATTTCCATCGGCAATATCTTAAAAGCTCTGGGGGAAGAAGCGCCACTTGGAGTATGTCTTGATACTGCCCACGCCTGGGCAGCCGGTTATGATTTTTCCACCGGGGAAGGGCTGAAAAAGGCTATGGATGAATTAATTGAACATATTGGTCTGGAGCGGGTAAAAGCCATTCATGCCAATGATTCGGGTACCCCCCGTGGTTCTCACAGAGATCGCCATGCTCATCTGGGAGAAGGTTATATCGGCGACGAGGGATTAAAAGAATTTTTTCGCTACTCATGGCCGGAAGAATTACCCGTTATCCTGGAGACTCCGGAGATCGGCAGTAAGTGGGATGCTATTAACCTGTCCAAGTTGCGTTATTACGCTGGGGACGCCTAAGGATGCCTGAAGAAAGGGGAATTGCAACGAAATGGGCAGGGAGAAAATTGTATATGTTTGCAGTGAATGCGGTTATGAAGCATACAAATGGGTTGGGCGGTGTCCGGGCTGTGGCGGTTGGACAACCATGGCTGAAGAAAGGGTAAGCCGCGCAACTCCGGATAAAGCCTCCGGAGCGAGGCCTCCTGGGGAACTAACATTTCTAAACGAGATTGAACCTCATGCTGCAATGCGTCTCCCGACTGATATAGCTGAACTGGACAGGGTGCTGGGAGGGGGAATTGTTCCCGGTTCAGTAATCCTGGTGGGGGGCGATCCTGGTATCGGGAAGTCCACTCTTTTGCTGCAGGCTGCAATCAAGCTTGCTTCCGGGGGTTGCTCTGTTCTCTATGTAGCGGGGGAGGAATCCCTCGAGCAGATAAAAATGCGGGCGGACAGGCTTTGTAAATCAGGGTCACCTCTTTTAGTGCTGGCAGAGACTGAATATGACCGTATTGCAGCGGTTATTGCCCAAAACAACCCCGGAGTAGCAGTGATTGATTCTATCCAAACCATAATGAAGAGCGAGCTGGGCAGTGTTCCCGGAAGTGTGGTACAGGTTCGGGAGATTACGGCGTCACTTGTCCAGCTGGCAAAAACCCGGGGAACGTCTTTTTTTATTGTCGGCCACGTTACCAAGGAGGGAACCCTTGCCGGACCCCGTTTGCTGGAGCATATGGTGGACTGCGTTCTTTATTTTGAAGGGGAAAGGTATCAGAGCTTTAGAATATTACGAAGTGTTAAAAACCGTTTTGGGGCTACGAACGAAATAGGGATTTTCTCCATGGGCCCCTCCGGTTTGGACGAAGTGCCGAATCCCTCAGCCTTATTTATGAATCAGCGCCCGCAGAACATGGCTGGTTCGACGGTAGTTCCAATCATGGAAGGCACCCGCCCGCTGCTGGTTGAGATCCAGGCTTTGGTGACTCCTTCTTATTTTGGCGGTGTTCCCCGACGGACTACAACCGGGTTGGACTATAACCGCATAGCAATCATCATCGCTGTGTTAGAGAAAAGGAGCGGATTACAGCTGGCTAATTGTGATATTTTTGCAAACGTGGTCGGCGGTGTTAAAATAATGGAGCCTGCTGCAGATCTGGGGGTAGGGTTGAGCATAGCATCAAGTTTCAGGGATAGGCCGCTGCTCCAAGAGATGATGATGGTGGGGGAAATAGGGTTAACGGGGGAAATACGACCTGTCAACCGTATAGAAGAACGGTTGAAGGAAGGGGCGAAAATGGGATTTACACAGTGTATCCTGCCACAGGCCAATTTAAGCGGAAATAGCGGATTGCACATCAATAAAATGGAAAAGGATCTGCAAATTACAGGAATATCAACCCTTGCGGAGGCCCTTGATTTTGCTCTTATATAAATAAAAAAACTCATATAAATGAAAGAAGCAGCTAATTTTACGAGAGGTGAAAATACCCCAGGGCCTTAAGTTTTTCATATTCCTTAAAGAAAATATCCTCCAGCTTTAAACCCAGCAGATTACACAAAGCGGTTAAATAGAAAAGGTGGTTTCCGATTTCCTCCTCGATGACCTCTCTGCAATTTTCACATAAACACCCTTCAAGATGTGACATCATGTGTTTTCGACATTCTTCAAGCGAAGTTCCGGCAGGAAGATGCTGTTTGCGGGCATTGATAGAAATACAGCCGCAGTCCGTTACTGACTTTGTGATTGCTCTGTTTATCCGCACGGCGGTCTCCGCGTGTTTGGAAATACTATCGAGGATGCTGCGGTGTCTGAGGAGTAATTCAGACACTTTATCCTGAAAAAGATCAACAACTTCATCGTTCCCGGTTTTCATGTCTTTAGGTCACCTCTTTAGCTTTCTTATTCTTATTATACTTGTTGCTTTAAAATCTTGTCAACTTCTATGTGATGCCTGTGTGAGTATAATGCCATCAGATATTCAAATTATATAAGCCGGGGCGGCGTAAAAAATAAGTTTATTCTGTTAAAACGCAAATTATTTCATTGACATTAAGAGATGCTTATGATAATATATAATATTTTTTGACATAAACGATTTTTTGTGTTAAAATGTTTACAAGGTGATTTATGCCCTTGAAGAAAAAATATCAGTCTATTACTTTATTGCGGGCACAAGGTTTAAGGGGGATTACAATTAAATGTTTAATATTGGGGACAAGGTTGTTTATCCTATGCACGGAGCGGGTATTATTGAGGCCATAGAGGAAAAAGAAATCCTGGGGAATAAAAAGAAATATTATGTGATGAATATCCCTGTAGGAGATATGAAGGTCATGGTTCCCATGGATAATGTTCAAAAGGTAGGCCTGCGGGATGTAATAGCAAAGGGTGCAGTATCAGAAGTATTCTACATACTTCAAAACGGGGACGAAGTTGAAAATGTTAATTGGAACCGGCGTTACCGCGCTAACATGGATAAGATAAAAAGCGGAAGTATTTTTAAAGTTGCGGAAGTCGTCCGCAGTTTGTTGTTGAGAGAGAGAAAGAAAGGGCTTTCTACGGGGGAAAGGAGAATGCTCGAGAACGCTAAACAAATCTTGATAAGTGAGTTAATTATGGTTCAGGGGATCGACAGGTCAGTGGTAATGGACAACCTGGAAAAGCTTTTTGATCGTCATGATTCTTAACAATATAAATATTTAGATAAACTAACAAATAAAGACATCGGAGGATGTCTTTATTTGTTAGTTACTTGTAATTGTTTTGCCATTAATCATCTGCGATGGGTTTATAGCATATAATTGTCTGCGTTATATTGAAAAAGCTGTACGCCATTATTATGGGGTTTTTAAACAAATAAGCTTTTTAGGGTATAATAAAACTTGAATTGGGACAAATATATAAGTTATAATAAAAGCAAATACTAAACTTAGCGAAAGGAGGTGTACACATGTTAAGGATAATAATGCGTCTTTTTGTAACAATCATTAGCTTTGTAGGTGGTTATGAACTTTTTAAAATTTCCTTTCCTTCGCTGATGGTGGCGACGAATCTGCCCTTGCCCCTCCCATCCATCACCTGGTTTTCTGTTATGGGAGGAACTATATTTGGACTTATTTTTTATTTTATTACTCCAATTATAATGGATTATACGGGTAAGCTTGCCTCATGGTCCGAGAGCAGAATGAAGAACATTCCAACTCAGGATATTATCCTTGGGGTAGCAGGGTTAATCATAGCGCTAATCATCGGTGTTTTATTGAGCTTTCCTCTTTCCCGTATACCCTGGGTAGGACCATATATATCACTGGCAATTACCCTGGTTCTGGCTTATCTGGGCATTACTTTTTTCTTAAATCGCAAAGAGGAGTTTTCCCTGCTTACTTTCAATATAATGAAACGCCCCGGTTCTGCTCATATCCGTAGTACTCCGAGGTCATCGGCGGTAAAGGTATTGGACACCAGCGTGATCATTGACGGAAGAATTATGGATATTAGCAAAACGGGTTTTCTTGAAGGAGATCTGATTGTTCCCGGTTTTGTTTTGGAAGAGCTGCGCCATATCGCTGATTCTCCCGATTTATTAAAAAGAAATCGCGGTCGCAGAGGTTTGGACATCTTGAATAAGATGCAAAAAGAGATGGATGTAGAAATTAAAATTGTCAATACAGATTACGAAGATATTGCTGAAGTTGACAGCAAGCTTGTCAAGCTTGCCCAGGACCTTAAAGGTTTGATTGTTACAAATGATTTTAACCTGAACAAGGTCTGTGAGCTGCAGGGTGTGTTTGTTTTAAATATCAACGAGCTTGCCAATGCTGTAAAGCCGGTTGTCCTTCCCGGAGAAGAAATGAGCGCTCATATTATAAAAGACGGTAAAGAAACCGGGCAGGGTATAGCTTACCTTGATGACGGTACCATGATCGTTGTTGAAGGCGGCAGGCGCTTTATTGGTGATACAGTTGAAGTTCTTGTTACCAGCGTATTGCAAACCGCTGCCGGCCGAATGATCTTCGCCAGGCCGAAGGCTAATTCCCATGAAAGAATTAGTCTTAAACAATAGGAATAGGAACAGGAAGCGGTTTCAATATTTTTCGGCTCGGCGGCCAGGCGTGTATCTAATGCTCGGCCGCCTTTTCCTGTGAAGGTGGTGGTATTATATTGGCGGAACATCAAACGGAACATCAAAAAAATGTTTTGCTGATCGCTGCGGCAGGCCGGGGGAGGAGACTGGGAGCGGGGAAAAATAAAATTTACCTGCCCCTTAAAGGCAAGCCGGTACTGGCTTACACCCTTGAGGTGTTTCTTAAAACGGATCTTTTCTCTCTTGCCGGGGTAATCATTGCCCCCGGGGAAGAAGATATTTTTTGGAATGAGGTCTATACCCCTTATTTTGCCGGTGACCGCCGCATTTTTGCGGTTGAGGGCGGTGTCGAGCGTCAGGTTTCTGTTTTTAATGGGTTAAAAGCTCTGCAGCAAAAGAAAATCCCTGAGAATTCCATCGTATGCATTCACGACGGCGCGCGCCCCCTGGTTCAAGAATCTCTCATAAGAGAGGTATGCCGGGAAGCACTTTCAAACGGCGCAGCCATAACCTGCGTTCCCCTGAAGGATACTATCAAAGAAATAGACCGCGGACTGGTTGTCAGGACTCCCCCCAGGGAACAATATATGGCTGTACAGACACCCCAGTGCTTTAAATTTTCCGTTCTTTGGCAAGCCCATGAAAAGGCTGCGAAAGAAAACTATACAGGCAGTGATGATTCAACACTTGTTGAACACCTGGGAGTACAAGTAATGGTTGTACCCGGCAGTTATGAAAACTTTAAAATTACCACTCCTTTTGATTTAAGGATAGCCGAAGGATACCTCACCTACCAGGCGAAGGAGGCCTCATCAATGAATATACGTGTTGGTATGGGTTACGATGTGCACCCACTGAAAAAAGGCTTACCCCTAATCCTGGGAGGGGTCAAGATACCCTTTTCCTCGGGTTTAGCCGGTTATTCGGATGCAGATGTGTTATTACATGCAATTATAGACGCTCTGCTGGGCGCTGCTGCCCTGGGAGATATCGGCACCCTCTTTCCGTCCGGTGACCAGCGGTATAAAGATATCTCCAGCCTTGTGCTTTTAAAAGAGGCCGCTGCCCGCCTCCGGCAGGCAGGTTTTGAAATAAATAATCTGGATAGCGTTATTGTCGCCCAGCGTCCGCGGTTGGCCCCTTATACCGGGGAGATGCGGCAAAACATTGCGCAAACCCTGAACATAGAAAACGAACTTATTTCCGTGAAGGCAACAACAACTGAAGCTCTTGGCTTTGTTGGCCGTGAAGAAGGAATAGCGTCTTATGCCATTGCCGGGGTCAGGCTTGCCTAATTACACACTAAATAGATTTTTTATTTTGGTGTTATTGTAGTTCATTACCTGCATACTGCTTTCTTTAATGAAAGCGTGCAGGTATTTTATTATTATACTCTTGTTGTTGGCAAACTTTATGCCCTGACATAATATACAGTAATAAAGAAGTAATGGCTGAAGAAGTAAAAAGGCTGAATTTATTTTACTATATTTTGTGTTTGTCAGGGGCTGATGAAATGAAGGTTCAAGATCGTTTTCAAGAAATGCTTCTTCCTGTTTCCAGGAAAATAAAAAAAGAGTGCAATTATAATTCAAAAAGCTGCACTGATGAGTTGTCTTTTATCAGGCTCGGCTTTAAATCAATTAAGAAGGAACTGATGGAAACACTGGAGATAATTGTATTATTAAATCCAAGCGCAAAGGAATGGGAAAAAATCAGGGAAACGGGAGAGAGCTTTTTAGAACTGCAAATTAATACAATAATTAACGGCTATTCTCCGTTATGTGAGCATAGCGGTAATCATCAAAGCGATATTGCACTTTTGAAGAGAGAAGTAATCGCAGAATTTAATGCCTTTATTGATGGTCAACTAAAAGAAATTATCCGCAGGCGCAAAAAAATCTTTTCCGATTTGCTGATCAAGATAATCAGTGGTATAGTAGGCGGTCTTATTGTATATTTTTTAACAAAACCATTCTTATGGTAGTTTTTGTGCTTATTGTGCTTATAATTAACGCAATCATCGGTGAATTCAACCGGTTGACAGGTTTTTGAGATAAAGCTATAATGAACTAAGCAGAGTGGAAACGCGGTTTCAAGCCGTCCCTGTATTATTTTAGAGGCGGTTTGCTTTATTTTTAGATTGAATTTGCATCCTGCAGTTGGGAAGAATGTTGTTGTTGGCAGGAGCGAGGTTCTTGGCCGCTTAAGACTACTATTATAGGGAATAAGGGGAGGAAGAACGAAGTGATCAAGCTTTATAATACTATCACAGGGCGCAAGGAGACGTTAAAGCCGGTCACGGAGGGTAAAGTCGGTATTTATGCCTGCGGCCCCACTGTATATGATTACTTCCATATCGGGAATGCCAGGGTTTTTATCTTTTTTGATGTTTTGAGGCGCTATCTCAATTATCGCGGCTACAATGTTACCTTTGTCCAAAATTATACCGACATTGACGATAAAATGATCAAAAGGGCAAGGGAAATGGGGATCTCCGTAAAAGAGGTGGCTGATACCTATATTAAAGCCTATGAGGAGGATACCGCGATCCTGGGAATTCTGCCTGCTGACCATCACCCCAGGGCAACTGAGCATATGCCCCAGATCATTGATCTGATCCAAAGACTGATCGATAACAACCTGGCCTATGATGTGGAAGGGGATGTTTTTTTTCATGTTGGCGCATTCTCCGACTACGGAGCACTATCCCAACAAAACCTGGAAGAGTTGGTTTCAGGTGCCAGAGTAGAAATTGACCATAGGAAAAGACATCCTATGGATTTTGTCCTCTGGAAGAAAGAAAAAGAAGGGGAACCTTCATGGCAGAGCCCCTGGGGAAGGGGACGGCCCGGGTGGCATATCGAGTGTTCCGCCATGTCCATGTATTATCTGGGTGAGACGCTGGATATTCACGGCGGGGGACAGGATCTAATTTTTCCTCATCATGAAAACGAAATTGCTCAGAGCCAGGGAGCTACAGGCAAGCCTTTTGCCAGGCACTGGGTCCACGTCGGTTATCTCAACCTTGAGCATGAAAAAATGTCCAAAAG
>CAZQXY010000023.1:0-16342 GCA_964597455.1 uncultured Desulfovibrionaceae bacterium | reverse complement strand
GCTCAGAATGACAAAAACCCAATTTAAGCATGTCTTTACAAAACCCAAATTAAGCATGTTTTCACACAGTCTGCCGTCCCCGTGCTTACAGGAGGAAAAAATGACCAGAAGATTTAGGCTTATCTTTTTCTCGATATGTTTATTATTTACGATTATATTTTTGCCCGCCGTATCCAATGTGAGGGCTGCCGGGGCTAAAACGGCACCACCGGAAATCTCTGCTGAAGCGGCAGTTTTACTTGACTGGAACAGCGGAAGAATCCTCTATGCCAGAAATCCGCATTTGCCTAAACATATGGCCAGTACAACAAAGATAATGACCGCTATTATCGCTCTGGAGAGGGGCAATATGCGCGAAGCGGTTATCACCAGTCCCAGGGCTGCCAATACCGGAGGTTCATCGATTTGGCTGGAAGAGGGAGAGAAAAAAACGCTTGAAGAGCTGGTGTACGGGCTGATGTTGCGCTCCGGAAATGATGCGGCGGTAGCCATCGGCGAACATATCTCCGGAAGCATGGAATCATTTGCCGAATTAATGACCAGAAGGGCGAGAGAACTGGGGGCAAAAAATACTTCCTTTCGCAATCCCCATGGCCTGCACGATCCTGAGCACTACACCACCGCTTATGATTTAACGGTCATCGCCGCACACGCCATGGGGTTAAAAGAATTCCGTAATATTGTTTCCACCCCCAGTATAACTATTTCCTGGCCGGGACATCCCTGGTCCCGTCATCTCTATAACCAGAATAAACTGTTTGAGCTCTATGAGGGGGCGGAAGGGATAAAAACTGGATGGACTACCCCGGCAGGGCGTTGTTTTGTAGGATCGGCCGTACGAAATGGCCGCAGGCTGATTTCTGTAGTATTAAACGCGCCGCAGATGTGGGAGGATACCGTTGCTTTATTGGACTATGGTTATAATTCCTTTGCTAATACAAACGTGGTAAAGGATGGCCAGTTTTTAAAATCTGTGGCGGTAGCAAATGGTATGCAGGAAAAAATAAAAGCAATTGCCGGCGGAAACTATTATTATCCATTGCAGCCATTGGAGGAAAATAAGATATCATACCGTTTTGTTTTAAATGAACCCTTAAGAGCTCCTCTAAAAAAAGGTGAAAATATTGGTGAGCTGGAGGTTTATTTTGAAGATGAACTGGCCGGTGTAGTGGATCTGCTGACCGGCGCCGAGGTTCAAAGATTAAGTATCTGGAGGCGTATTATAAGATTTTTCGGGAGGGGAGAATGATGTGGTAAATCTACTGTGGGCAGGAATGATTATTATAGCGATTGTAGTCGCCGGAATAAACGGAAAAATTGAAACAATTACACCGATTATTTTTAGTTCAGCAGAAAATGCGGTAAATATCTCTTTGAGCATGATCAGCATTATGGTTTTCTGGCTGGGTATTATGAAAATTATTGAAAAATCGGGTTTTATTCATCTGATTAACTTTTTTTTAAAACCACTGGCTCATTGGTTATTTCCAGGCATCCCGCGCAACCACAAGGCCATGAACGCCGTGTTGATGAATATGAGCGCAAACCTGCTCGGCATGGGAAATGCCGCCACACCGTTCGGCATCAAGGCTATGGAGGAAATGCAGCAGCTAAATCCCGAGCGCGATACTGCTTCAGATAATATGTGTACTTTTTTAGCGATTAACACCGCCAGTCTTACCTTAATACCTACCACGATTATTGCCATCAGGTCGGCTACAGGTGCGCAAAACCCCACGGACATTGTCGGGACTACGATCATAGCGAGCTTATGCTCGATAACGGTAGCCATTTTTGTTGATAGATTCTTCCGCTTTTACAGCAGGAAAAAGGAGCAAGGTGTACTTTCCAATCATAAAAAATTCTATTAAGTGACAGGTTGAAAGATGGCTCTTTATGCGATTATTAATGTGATCTCCGTATGGGTTGTACCCGGACTTATCCTTCTGGCATTAATTTATGCACATTTTCGCGGGGTAAAAGTATTTGACACCTTTGTCGAAGGCGCAAAAGAAGGTTTCGGAATGTCCGTAAGGCTGATTCCCTTTCTGGTAGGGATGATGGTCGCTATTGGTTTGTTCAGAGGCAGCGGCGCCATGGAGCTGTTCAGCAGTATAATTGAGCCGGTACTGAGTCATCTGGGGATACCTCCGGATATACTTCCTCTAGCCTTTATGAGACCGGCTTCCGGCAGCAGCTCCCTGGCTATCGCCACAGAAATCATGAAGATCCACGGACCTGATTCGCTCCTTGGACGCATGGCGGCTACTATGCAAGGGAGCACGGACACTACCTTATATGTTTTAACGGTATATTTTGGGGCAGTGGGTATAAAAAAAATACGCTATGCCCTGGTTGTTGGTTTAATAGCCGACCTGGCGGGTATTCTGGCATCCATCTTTATCTGCAGTCTGGTTTTTAAATGAAGGATATAATATAATACGGATGTACTATATTTTGCAGCCCCCGGCTGATTATACTCCTTTAGAGAGGGATCTGCGCATGAGCAATTTTATGCGGCTGCAGAAATTCCTGGCTGCCGGAGGCGTAGCATCCCGGCGCGCAGCTGAAAAGATGATTGAAAGCGGAAGGATAAAAGTTAACGGCAGGGTAGTAAAAAAACCCGGGACAAAAGTAGATGCCTTTCGCGATAAAATCGAGGCCGATAATTGCCTTGTTACTATAGCCGATAAAAAAAGATATTATCTGCTTAATAAGCCCGGAGGATATCTGACAACGGTAAAAGATCCTTTTGGAAGGCCGACTGTGTTGGATTTATTCCCTGAAGAGCTGAAGAAGGGGATCTTTCCCGTCGGCAGGCTCGATCTGGATACTGCAGGCCTGCTCCTGCTTACCAATGATGGCGAGATCGCCTTTCGGCTTACCCACCCGCGTTTTAGAATAAAAAAGAAATACCTTGCAATGGTTAAAGGTATCCCTACAGAAAGAGAGCTGCAAATGTTTAAAAAGGGAATACTGCTGGAAGACGGGTACACGTCACCTGCTGAAGCTGTAGTACTCTCTGCAGATAAAAACGCGCAATTGCTCGTTACGCTTTACGAGGGTAAAAAAAGGCAGGTAAAACGGATGTGCAAAGCGCTGGGGCACCCTGTACTGTCGCTGAGGAGAATTTCCCTGGCTTTTTTAAACCTCGGTGAACTCGGACAAGGTGAATACAGAACGCTGACCCCTTCAGAGGTAGAGAAGCTTTTCGTTTTAACAGGTATAAAACATTATTAGTTTTATTTAGACAAGCCGTTTTGCCGGAAGGAAATTATTAATTTTTCTCGAATAGATCCACGTAAAAGGGTTAAAATAGTAGCAGGCAAGGAATGGAAAAAATAACTCATATACCCGGTACTTTTTCAGGGGAGGGGTAATAAATGTTGAGAACTGAAATTAATTCTAGGGAGAGGGAGAAAGAAAATAATCACCTGAATGAAAACCATCCCAATTCGAAGTTAAAATTTAAAGTAAGATTTGATTATAAAGGAAAGCCTAAACCGGCCAGGTTTTTTTTCGGCGGTAAAAAAACTGAAAATGTCGCACATGACTACAGGGAACAACAGGTACAGCTCTGGCGGAATGTGCCTTTACAGGGAATAAATGTGGAAAATATGGATCTGGGGGAAATATATAGTGTATATGACGAGGAATCCAACGAGGAGATTGCCTATGCCCCCCTGGAATTGGTTGTAAGCGCGGATTCACTGGAAGATCTGTTGCGCTTTATTATCAGAGAAGAATTCAGGCGTATTGAAATCCTGGAGCCGGCGAGTATCCTTCTCAGCAACAGGGAAATAGAAAGGTTGTTTTTTAAAATAAACGAACATTTACAGAACAGAATCAGCTTTCTGTTCAGGGAAAACAACCGCTAAACAGATGATTCATTGCCGAAATAGCATAAAGCTCCCCTTTCTGCATAAAAATATGTTATAAGGGGGGCTTATTTATGGATTTTGATAAATGGTTAGAACGCTTTGTTACAAGGGTAGAAAAAATAATTTTCCGCCTTGCCCTTGGACTGGTTGTTCTGCTTTTTCTTATTCAGGCATTGCTCATAGAAGATGATGCGCGGCTCTTTCTCAGCAAAACCCACCAGTTTGAAGGAATCCCTGTTATGGAAAATATCCAGGATGTAATCGGAAGGAGAATCGTGGAAGAAAAAACGTCTCCGGTTGCAACCGAGGAAAAAGCAGACAAAGAAAAAGCTTTGGTATTAAGGCTTCTACCTCCTGAAGGAGTTTCAATAGAACTTTTTCTGCAAGTTAACAACAGGATTGTTGCACAGTTTGGAGAAGCGGATATATATGTTACAGTAGAAGCCGGTGATATACTGGAGCTGGTTGGCGAAGTCCCGGGGAACAACCCCGCCACAGTCAAAATTATCAAAGTTTATGGAGATCTGCGGGCTCCCGAAGAGGGGCTGGAAGTTAATTCTTTTGGAGAAAAAGAACTTTTAGCCTGGATTATACCTTAAAATTTGATGTTAGGGTTGTCAAAACGAAAAGAATAGTATATTATGGCTATGGTGAGTTTTTCTTTTTTCCTATGAGGTGGTAACAAAGTGCAGGATGTTGGGCGGAAGAACACTAAAGGGGCAGAAAAATTTTTTGAGAATGTATCTATATCATTTTTTGAAGAGACAAAAAAACCTTTAGGTAAATATATAAACAACGTAAAGATAACCGGATTATTTGTCGGTAAGTGTTTCCTTTTTGTCTGATTCTGAGAAGGATGCCGAGAATATCCGGTATATTTTTTCCAAAAAAGAAAGATAAAAATTCAAGTTGTTTTAATAGAGGTGGAAAAATGCAAATAGCGATTGATGGTCCTGCCGGCGCCGGAAAAACCAGCGTAGCAAGAGAAGTTGCCCATCGAATGAACCTGAAGTGTCTTGATACAGGAGCAATGTATCGTGCTATTACCTATAAGGCGTTGCAAGAAAAGATCGATGTTAATGACGGCGAAAGGCTTGGCGAACTTGTGCGGAAATGCAATATGGAAATAGAATACTATGAAGAGAAGGGGACATCAATAATCCTGGATGGAGAAGATGTAACCGAAAAGATCAGGAGCTCCGAAGTAAATAAACACGTATCCCTGGTTGCCAAAATCCCGGAGCTTAGAAAGGAACTTGTGCTTCTGCAAAAGAAAGTTGCTGAAAAAAGCGGGGGTATTGTCATGGAAGGCAGGGATATCGGAACAAAAGTCCTTCCAGAGGCAGATTATAAATTTTTTCTTCTTGCCGGTATAAAAGAACGTGCCAACCGACGCTGGCTGGAAAGAAGTTTAAAGGAGAACGGCGTTTTGTTTGACGAAATTCTAGAGGAAATCGCCATGCGGGATCGCATTGATCAGGAAAGGGAAGATTCACCTTTAAAAGCTGCTCCCGAAGCATATGTAATTGATACGACTGCATATTCCCTGGCAGAGGTTATTGAAATTGTATTTAATTGTATTACCGGTGGGCAAAAAACAGGTTGCGAAATGTAATATGCTGATGAGGCTGCCATGCTTTATAAAATTCTAAGATGGTTATTCAAAGTTTATTTTAATATTTTTTATAATATAAAAGTATATGGAATGGATAATATCCCTTCCAGCGGCCCGTATATTATCTGCTCTAATCATACCAGCTGGTTTGACCCTCCCCTTGTGGGAAATGTATTTTCAAGGAACAGGCTCTGTTTCATGGCTAAAGAAGAGCTTTTTAGGATCTTTATTCTCGGATATATAATGAAGAATATTTATGCTTTCCCGGTTAAAAGAAATACTGCAGATAGAGCAGCAATCCGGCGTGCACTTCAGATTTTGGATGAAGGTGATATTGTTGCTCTTTTTCCCGAGGGAACAAGGATTAGGACAAAAGAACTGGGAAATCCTCATCATGGAGCAGCACTAATCGCCTTGAAAAGCCAAAAGCCGGTCATCCCTGTATTTATCAAATGGCCGTCACAATTTTTTAAGCCCGTGAAGGTCGGTATAGGTTCTTTGATATATTTTAAAGAAGAGGGTAAACTAAAAAGTGCAGTTTTAGAAAAAGCCAGCTCTAGAATCATGCGGGAAATAAGTCTGATTGCTGCTAATCTGGGGGAGGCCTGATTATTGGAGATCTGTCTGGCGGAACATGCGGGTTTTTGTAAAGGCGTTGAAAATGCATTAAAAATTACTCTTCAGGAAACCGGCAGCGGAAAAAAAACCATCACTCTGGGTCCCCTGGTACACAATGATCACGTAACCCGTTTTTTGCGCGAAAAGGGTGTGGCCGCCGCTGATAACCCGGATGAGTTAGAGAACTGCACTGTAATAATCCGTACGCACGGTGTTGCACCGGATATCCTTGAACGCCTTTTTCAGCGGGACGATCTTGAAGTAATTGATGCCACCTGCCCGTTTGTTAAGCGAGTACAAATGCTTGCCCGCAATTATGAGCAAAAGGGTTATGATATTTTAATCTACGGTGACCGTCAACATCCCGAAGTACAAGCTTTGTTCGGCTGGTCCCGGAGGAAAGCCTCGGTGATTGAGCCGGATGAAACCGGACCAGCTATAAATAATTTAAGCCTTTCTTCCAGGGCGTTATTTATTTCACAAACAACCCAGCAGGAAGCCGGGTTCCTAAAGACAGCTGGGGAATTGAAAAAAATATGCCCGGAGCTTAAAGTTATGAATACAATCTGTAAAGCAACTGCGCTAAGGCAGGATGCTGCTGCTAAACTGGCTTCAGGGGTAGATTTGATGCTTGTGGTAGGTGACGTTAAGAGTTCCAATACCTGCAAGCTGACAAAGGTCTGCCGTGAAATAACAAAAACTCACCAGGTTGCCGGAGCCCAGGACGTTTCGAGGGAGTGGCTGGTGGGGATAAAAAAAGTTGGGGTAACCGCAGGGGCTTCAACCCCATCCTGGACGACAAAGGAGGTCATGGTTATGTTGGAAGATGGTAACTTGGAAACCGGAACAGAAGAAACTTTTTCCGCTGAAGAGGGTAGAGAGTACCGGCCGGGTGATATTATCACGGGCAAAGTTGTACTGGTGGAGGATGAGCAGGTTCTGTTCGATATCGGTTACAAATCTGAGGCAGTTCTTCCCCGAAACGAAGTTTTTTTAGAAGGCGAGGTCACACTAAAGGAAAAATACTTCGAGGGGGAAGAGATCGACCTGTTGGTTTTAAAAATAGAACCACAGGATGAAAAAATAATCGTTTCTAAAAAGCGCTTAGACAGAGAAAGGCGCTGGAAAGAGCTTGAAGAGGCCGTGGAATCAGGATTAACGATGAAAGGTATCGTAAAAGAGGTAGTTTCTGCAGGCATAATCATAGATTTAAGCTGTGGAATAGAGGGCTTCATGCCTGGTTCTCTGGTAGATGTACGCTATATTCCTGATTTCCAGCAGTTCTTAGGGCAGGAATTTTCTTTTAACGTCATAGAATTAAACCGGGATAGAGACAAGGTGATCGTATCCAGGAAACAGATGCTGGAAAAAGAAATAGCAGAACAGAAGAAGGAAACAGTGGAAAATTTAAAAGTAGGGGAAATCATCACCGGAACTGTTAAGAGATTAACTGACTTTGGGGCTTTTGTCGATGTAGGGGGCATAGACGGTTTAGTCCATATTTCTGAAGTTTCCTGGCAACGGGTAGGCCATCCCCAGGACGTTTTAAAGGTCAGCGAGCAGGTAGATGTTAAAGTGCTGGAGGTAATCCCGGAGAGGGAAAGAATCAGCCTCAGCATCCGGCAGGCTCAGCCGGATCCCTGGTTTACGGCCGGTAAACAGTTCGGTGCCGGGGATATTATCAAGGGTAAGGTAACCAGGATTGTAAATTTTGGAGCTTTTGTAGAATTAATTCCCGGGGTTGAAGGATTGGTTCATATCTCACAAATGGCTGATTTCCATGTCAAACACCCTTCGGAAATTATCCAGGAAGGAGAAGAAATTGAGGCAAAAATCCTGGATATTAACATGGAAAACAAAAGAATCAGCTTGAGTATAAAAAAAGCACGGCCTGCTCCCAGGGATTATTCTTCACATTCCCCACAGGGGGAAAGTGAAAATCAAAATGTAACTCTCGGGGATGTTTTTGGAGATCTTTTTAATAACGGTCAGACCGATAATGCGGATAAGGATCAACAATAGGCGCTAACCCGAGAGCAAGTTTATTTTTATTTTAAATAATAAGTCAGTAATCGGCCCGGAAAGGCCGGTTTTTTTTGGCGTAAATAACCGCAGCGCATAAATAATATAATTCAGGGTAAATCTAAAAGAAATACGTTTTATTTGAAAAAAAGGGGCGAGGATAGTGAATTTCGGTGTTGTTTTTTTACTTGTAATTGCCGTTATTATATATTTTGGATTTGCACAGAGAGCGCTGGACAGGTTGCGTTTAAATGACCGTGCGGCTTTGTTATTCCTGGCAGCCATGATTATCGGAACTTATTTGCCGGATATCCCTTTAGGCGGCAATATCAGTATCAACCTGGGAGGCGGAGTAATACCGATTGTCCTGGCGGTCTACCTTTGGAGTAAATGTGACAGACCCGAGATAAACAGATCCGTAGCTGCTGTAATAATCACCTCCGCTGTTGTATATGCAACAATGAAGATTATGCCCCTGGAGCCCACTTATAATTTCTTTATAGACCCTTTGTATATTATAGCCATAATATCCGGTTTAGTGGCTTATGCTTCGGGAAGGACAAGAAGGGGCTCGTTTATCGCCGGATCAATGGCTATAGTAATTAACGATCTGGCGGCGCTGGTAGAAAATACGTTTACCGGAGCTGTTTCCAGCGTTGCTATCGGTGGTGCAGGAGTCTTTGATGCTGTGGTAATCTCCGGTTTTGTTGCCCTTGGGTTGGCAGAATTTGTCGGCGAGACAGTTGAAAGAGTAAACCTCGAAGCAAGCGGGGAAGAAAAAAAAGAAGATATTCCTGCCGAACATTCAGCCGATGAAGATAATCGTCCGGCTGAAGAGGATAATCATGCCGACGGATGAACTGTTTAAATTACCAACGCAATCCTTTTAACTCCAGGGCAATAAATACACACTCAAGCATTGGTTTTATAATTTTTTCATCTATAAAATTGAAATAATATTGGCAGGTGTTGATAATGATACAGGTTAGAAAAAAATTGTATTGGATGATCTGCCTACTGGCAGTGTTTTTGCTGGTGATAGCTATCTTTGTGCCGTGCACAAAAGCCGCAGAGTTTCCCGATATCCTCGATGAACGTTCCCCAAAAGAGGGGTATTATTCCATGAAGGATCTGGAGACAGAAGACATCATCATGAAAACGTCAAGGCTGGTACATCTGGACGATGAATATATTAACCAGGACAATATTTTGTACCGTGTTGAACGGCTGGAAGGGGATACTGCCTGGGCACGCAATCTCGGGAAGATTACACTCTCCGACTTTAACCAGGAAGTTTTTTTAGACAGTAGTATTTCCGAAACATTTTTTCCGGAGGGACAAAAAGAACAAGCCGGTGAGACAGTGCTTGGTGTATATCATTCGCACGGCGCGGAGTCATATGTCCCTTCGGACGGAAGCGAAAGCATCCTGCAGGGCGGCGGCATTATTGACGTCGGAGACAGCTTTGCGCATGCGCTGGAGCAAAAGGGTTTTAAAATAATTCACTCAGATGAAACTCATGTGCCGCATGATGCCATGGCCTATCAAAGATCCAGGAGAACTGCCGAAGAGCTTCTTAGATCCGGGGCTGCAGCATTATTCGATGTTCATCGTGATGCTGTCCCACCTGAGGAGTATCTTGAAGTTGTCAACAACGAAGAAGAGGTTCAGATACAGTTTGTCGTCGGGCGACAAAATCAGAATTTCGAGGCTAACAGGAAATTTGCCGAAAGCCTTAAAAAAATTACCGATGAAGAACATCCCAACCTGGTTAAAGGAATTTTTATGGCCAGAGGAAGCTATAATCAGGATATGCTACCCATGGCAATATTGCTGGAAGTAGGGGCCCATGAAAATTGCTCTTTTTGCCGATGCGGTGGGGACCTACTTTGGAGCAGAAAGTGCAGGGGTAAGAGAAGGCCTGGGTATGGTTGCTTTACGCAGCATACTCTGGGTGATTTTAGTTGCCGCGGTTGCCCTGGGCGTGTATATGCTCATCGGCACCGGCAGTGTAGAGGAACTGCGCGCCAAACTGACACATTTCTTTAAAAAGGAGTTCGCAGAATTTGGGGGGAAAGGAAACAGAAAAGGTGAAGGAGAAGGAGAAGGCGAAGGCAGTGAATAGTACTGGAGGGTGTGCACAGTAATGATATATTCTTCTTACCTGCAGGCCGTATTAAACGGGGTAATTCTCGGGGTTCTAATTCGCTACTTCCTGCTCAAAAGAGATTATCGCCAGTATCCCAGTTATCCGCATGGGGTAATCATCCACCTTTCTATGGCCTTTATAGCTGCAGTAATCGGCGCAATAGCGATACCTGCCCTAATGGAAAAGGAATACACTGCGGTTACTTTTCTGGCTTTAGCGGCAACGCAGTTCAGGGAAGTGCGCACAATGGAAAGGATTATGCTGGAGGAACTGGATAGAACTAATTTGGTACCCAGAGGACCTGACTATATAGAAGGCATTGCCAGGGTATTTGAAGCGAGAAATTATCTCATTATGTTTGCAGGGCTGTTAATAGGAGGAGTAACTTACTGGGGTAATATTTTTTATGGTCTGGTGGTCGGTATTTTCGCTTTTCTGGTTTCACGAAAACTGATGGGAGGAAAATCTCTGGGCGATATTGCCCGTGTAAGAGAAGGGAAAGTTTCTTTTGAAGGACCTAACCTTTATATTGAAGATATTCACTTAATGAATCTGGGGATGGAGAAAGTAAGGAAAGATTACCTCGAAAGAGCTCTGGGTGTAGTGATTGAGCCATATAACGATGATGGCCGGGCGACACTGGCAAATAACGGACAGCGCATTGCAATCGCCCACGATGCCGCCGCTTTAATGGGCATTTATAAAGATGTAGATACTCCGGAATTTACCCCTATAGTCCGCAGGGATCTGGATACCGGAAGGCTGGCGCTGATTATCACCCCTTTAGAAAAAGATATCGAGTATCTTGTAGAAGCTGTAAAAAGAGTCCCTGTACTGGAAAGCGCCGTAAGTATGCCTCTAAAAAGTTATCTGGGCAGAAAGGCTGCAGATTAAAAAGGGGGACAATTAAGGATGGAGCTTGAAAAATATATTCTTGCAATTATCACTCTGGATGCGGGTAAAGTAGGCGGGTGCGGAGCACCCATTTTTTATGCTTCGACTAAAGAAGAACAGGATAAAGTAGCCACTTACCTCTCACGAATAATGGAAGGCATTGTCCACGATCTTGAAAATGGAATATATGTGATTGTAAAACACTAGAGGGGGACTTATGATTATTATTTATCGCTGCTATGGGGGCACACATTCTTCTGTAATGGCAGCTTCCATTCATCTTGAGCTTTTACCCGGTGACAGGAAACCGGCGGGCAAAGAACTCCTGGCGCTTCCTTATTTTGACCGGCAGAACGGCGCAGACTTTGGAAAGATATTTTATATGGGCAAAGATACAAAAGGCCATGAAATATTTATAATGGGCTGTAAAAACGCCGGTTATATTGTAGAACAGGCGCTGATAAATTTCTGCATGATTAAGGGTATTGATCCGGACGAAGTAATGTTTGTGGATACAGTTCCCTGTCTCAATATATTGATGAAGGTGGGAGGCTTTATATCCAGGGGCCTGCACCTGGTAACTCTGGGCAGGCTTTTTTTAATTCCCGGCTGCAGGATTGCCTTTAATAAAATTGAAAAGGTCGTGAGCCGGGTTAAAAACGAAAAAGCAAGTGCCTTGACAGAAAGGAATGTAAATAGGATAATGAGTTAAGATTTTATCAAAATTTACTTGGTGAACTGCGGTAATGCTTAGAGACAGGGAATTTATAATCAGCGGTATAAAAAAAGAAACACCGGCTGACAGGGCGGGTATTGAGACAGGTGATCGCCTTCTCAAGATTAACGGCCTGCCTTTTTACGATCTGCTCGATTATTATTATCTTTGCGCAGAGCGGGAGTTAACATTATCTATACGAAATAAAGAGGGTATCCACAGGGAATACCGCATTATAAAAGCATACGACGAAGACCTGGGACTGGCATTTTTATCACCTGCCATCGGGCCGGTCAGGCGTTGCCGCAACCACTGCGTGTTTTGCTTTATTGACCAGCAGCCTCCCGCGTTACGGCCTTCATTATTCGAAAAAGATGATGATTACCGCCTTTCCTTTTTTCACGGCAATTATATTACTTTGACGAATATGGGAGACCTGGATTTAAAGAGGATTATCCGCAGGGGTTTATCTCCTTTATATATTTCCATCCATTCTACCGATCCCGCTATACGGTGCAAGATGATGGGGAATCGTTTTGCCGGGCGGATTCTGGAACAACTGTCCCGTTTGGCTGCTGCGGGGATAGTAATGCACGGGCAGATAGTGGTATGCCCCGGTCTCAACGATGGTGTGCATCTGCAAAAGACGGTCGGTGATCTTTCACAGTTTTACCCTGCGCTAAGAACAGTAGCCCTTGTTCCAGTCGGTTTAACCGGATACAGGCAAGACCTACCTGCGCTTAGAAGTATAACACCGGCAGAAGCAGTTACGCTAGTGAAGTATTATTCAGAGCTCCAGGCGGAATTTATGCGGACCCTGGAGACACCGTTCGTTTACCTTGCTGATGAATTTTACCTTCTTTCCGGTTTTCCCATACCTTCTGATGAGCATTACGGGCATTACGAGCAGGTAGAAAACGGGGTTGGGCTGGGAAGGTTATTTTTAAATGAACTCGAGCAGTGGAGGCAAACTCCCGTGAAACCCCTGTCCCAGGAAATAAAGATCTCCCTTGTCACAGCTCAATCCGGGGGTCCATTTTTAAAATTATTTCTGGCCGAGTTAGAAAAAATCAGGGGTATTAAGGCAAACCTGCATGTTCTCGCCAACGAATTCTGGGGAGGGAATGTTACGGTCACGGGATTGTTAACAGGGAGCGACCTGCTCTCCGGCCTGGCTCAAAAAGAGCTGGGCCAAGTTGTCTTTATTTCCGCCGTTATGCTTAAAGAAGGAACGGATCTCTTCCTGGATGATATTTCCTTGAGGGATCTCGCCAGCAAATTAGAAGTTCAGATTGTACCCGTAAATCACCTGGCGGAGATCAAGAGCTATTTAATCAGCTAATATTAAGGAGAGGTTTATCTTGGCTGTGGTTCCACTTGTTGCTATCGTAGGACGTCCCAATGTTGGAAAATCCACCCTCTTTAACCGTATTGCCGGCGGAAGAAGGGCTATTGAAGAAAAAAAAGCCGGAGTTACCAGGGACCGCCTGTACGGAAAGGCAAACTGGCTGGATAAAGAATTTTTGGTAGTGGATACAGGAGGCCTTACTCTTTCCGATAACGAAGAAATAGAAACACTGATTCATAAGCAAGCTCAGCTTGCCCTGGAAGAAGCTACAGTGATCGTATTTCTTGTTGATGGAAGACAGGGACTAACTTCACTCGATGAGGAAATAGCGGATATGCTTCGCAGGCAGCGGAAACCTGTGCTGCTGGTAGTAAACAAGATCGAATCCGCCAAACAGAACACAGCAGATTTTTATAAGCTTGGCCTGGGCACCCCTCTGCCTGTTTCCGCAGCCCATGGATTGAATATCGGCGATCTGCTGGATAAAATCATCTCTTATTTCCCCGCATCTAAGGCAGAGAGCGCCGGCAGTATTGAGAAAGATGATGCGATACGGGTAGCTGTGGTCGGACGCCCTAATGTCGGCAAATCATCCTTTATTAATGCCCTGGTAGGTGAAGAGAGGGTTATCGTATCCGGTGAACCGGGAACAACCAGAGACGCAATTGATACCCTGGTGGAATGGGAAGGGAAAAAATACATCTTTGTAGACACTGCCGGCATTCGTAAAAAGAGCAAAGTATTTGAAAATGTTGAGTACTACAGTGTTTTGCGCTCCCTAAAAGCAATAGAAAACGCTGATCTGGTTTTACTGCTGCTGGAAGCACCCGAAGGGGTGACCGAGCAGGATAAAAAAATTGCCGGTTATGCCCTGGAGAGCAACAAGGCCCTGATTATTGCTTTAAACAAATGGGATCTGGTAAAAGAACGGCGTAGAGAAGGCTTTGTTAATGAAATAATGGATGAAGTTAAAAAACAAATGAAATTTGTATCCTTTGCTCCAATAATCTTTACCTCTGCGCATGAACCCCGCCGTTTAAAAAGAATGTTCAACCTTTTCGGCGAAGTGTACGAAAGTTACAGTATGCGCATCTCCACCTCTGTCTTAAACAACCTCCTGGCGGAAGCGCAGGGAGTGAATCCGTTGCCGACCTCTGGCGGAAGGAAAGGGCGCATATATTACTGGACACAGTCTGCGACCAGGCCTCCCACCTTTGTTCTCTTTGCGAATAATTCTTCCTTGATACATTTTTCTTATTTGAGATATCTCGAAAACCGTTTAAGGGAAGCCTTTAATTTTAAAGGTACACCTTTAAGGCTGCTGGCAAAATCCCGTAAAAGGAAAGGAGGAAAATAGGAATGCCTGTACTGCTGATCATTTTTGCTTATTTATTAGGCTCTGTTTCTTTCGGCTACTTATTTGCTAAAACGCTAAAAGGAGTGGATATCAGAAAGATCGGGAGCGGAAACACCGGAGCAACAAATATCTCCAGATTAATGGGCTTTAAATTCGCGATCATCGTCTTAATCCTTGATGCGGTTAAAGGTTTACTGGCAATTCTTATACCGTCTTATCTGGAAACCGAAACATGGGTTATTCTGCTCTGCGGCCTGGCAGTAATAATTGGCCATAACTGGCCTGTATTTTTTGCTTTTAAAGGAGGCAGGGGAGCAGCAACAACACTGGGGGTATTCCTGGGCCTGGCACCCATTCCGGCACTGGCAGTATTTAGTCTTTTTATCGTCGTTAGCCTAATCAGCCGTTACGTGTCACTGGGTACTATAATTGCAGCTGTATTGATCCCTCTTACCATGTATTTATTAAGCTATCCACTGAATTACTTTATTTTTGGGTTATCCGTTTGCATCATCCTTTTATGGAGGCATTACCCGAATATTAAAAGGCTGCTGCAGGGCAGGGAATCAAAACTGGGGGATAAAATAAAAATTCCTTAAAAAGGCGGTTGTTCCAGTTATGAATATAGGACTAATCGGAGCAGGAAGCTGGGGAACAGCACTGGCGATACTGCTGAGCTCTAAAGGTTTTCAAGTTGCATTTTGGATACGCAGAAAAAATTTACTGGAGAAAATGTCCAGCACACGTGAAAATAGCGATTATTTGCCCGGTGTTTCCTTGCCTGAAAATATAAAGCTTACCAATAATCTGGAAGAGGCCGTTCGGGGGAAAGATCTGCTGGTGATGGCCGTTCCCTCGCATGCTATTGAGGATCTGATTAAAAAGATAAGCGGCTTTATCGAAGAGGGTACAATAATAGTCAACGCTGCCAAGGGGCTGGCGGAAGGTTCCTTAAAACGCCTTTCACAGGTGATAACCGAAGGGCTTCCAAACAATTTATCCTGTAAAATTGCGGTTTTATCCGGCCCCAATCATGCTGAAGAAGTATGCCGGTTTATTCCTGCTGCGACGGTAGTAGCTGCTGAGGAAGAAAATGTGGCTAAAGCTGTCCAGGATATCTTTATGACTTCCTTTTTCAGGGTTTATACCAATACGGATATTATTGGGGTTGAACTGGGTGGCGCCTTAAAAAATGTAATTGCTATAGGCGCAGGCGCCTGTGAAGGCATGAACTATGGCGATAACACTAAGGCAGCGCTTATAACGCGGGGAATAGTGGAGATAACTCGCCTTGGGCTGGCCCTGGGAGCAAAACGCGGAACCTTCAGCGGGCTTACGGGAATAGGAGACCTCTTTGTAACGTGTACAAGCCCCCATAGCAGGAACCGTTATGTGGGGATGATGCTCGGTAAGGGAAAATCTACCAAAGAGATAATATCTTCAATGAAAATGGTTGCGGAAGGCATCAAAACAACAAAAGCAGCCTATCTGCTGGCACAAAAACTCGGGGTGGAGATGCCTATTACTGATGAAGTATACAGAGTTTTATATCTGGGCGTTAAGCCTCAAGATGCAGTAGAAAGCTTAATGAACAGGGATAAAGTTCAGGAAATTGAGGAAGTGGCCTTCGATTAGGTATTAAATGAGTATTATTTCTTTTTAAAGCCTGTTTTTTTTACAAGACAGGTTTTTTTCTTTATTTTAGGTAATATTGTCCTTTTATCTTCATATAAATATAACGTT
>CAZQXY010000022.1:12958-16918 GCA_964597455.1 uncultured Desulfovibrionaceae bacterium | reverse complement strand
GAGCAGAGACTGGCTCTTTCATTCTAAGTGCTTCCCCTAAATCTTTAGTCCGGCCGATTTGTAGACCATCGTGATGACCTTGAGCTGCCAATGCCGCTGCTACCCCTTCTTTTTTATACAATCTTAAAAGGGCATGGGCCCCAGGGGTAGCATGATCCACTTGCTGGGCTTTTCCTTCAAGCACCAGTTTAAACAAATCCGTATATTTTCCCAAGTCGTGGAGAAGTCCGGTAGCTGCTCCTTCTTCCTCCCGATCCCAAGCCGAAGCAAACCGGGCAGACAGGGTTGCGGTTTCCCGTAAATGAGCGCTTACCGTTTCCCAAAAACCGCCATTGTTTTTTGAATGAGCATGGTACATATTTCGATCCCTCCTTATTACCAAATTACCAATGCAGACAATTAATTGAATAAAGTTTCTTTTTTTTATTAAATTCGTCACATTTTTCCAAAAACCCTTCCAATTAAGGGAAAAATGTCCAGAACATAAAAAATCTTCGTTTTAAAAAGAAAAATACATGCCAAATGACCTTTGCATGTATTAGTTCTACCCGGTTTCCATCGGAAAACCGCAAAGCGGGAATACTCTCACGGGGTTGGAACCGGCTGGTTGCGTACCAGTACGGAATCGCCCAGCTCCACTCCCAAATGTGCTGCAACCACCGGGCACTTGGCCTGCAGCAAAAAGAAGGTTTTTTCGCCGGCAAAGGACGTTCCCTCCAGGGTTTCGTAATTGGCCTGACCCTTGGACAGAACCAGGTGGGCGGAGGCTAAGGCCGCACGGAGTTCCTGCCCGCTATGTTTCGGGATTGTCCCGAGATAGTTACTTCCTGTAGTTACTACTTTTGCCAGAAAGTCCATCCCCGTATCCTCCGCATCCACTTCTGTGGCATCGTTAAGGATTGGTCCTCCCTTGACAACATAATAAAGCTCGTCGGTATAGTTACGCAGGTGAGACAACAGCAGGGAATCAAAAACAATCTCCCCGCTGTTGTCGCCAATCACGACCAGGGGGCCGCCCTGGCTTAATAGTTCCCGAAAGGAATCGATATCGCTGCGCCGAAAATCCCGATCCAGCTCCCGGCGGATACTCTCACTAACATCATAATCAGGATTGATCCCCATATCTATCGCGTTTCCGGCTACGGAAGCTTTTAAAGCTGTCAGAAGGGGATCTTTATTGGCGGAGACAACCCTCTCCAAAACAGGAAGATAAGTGCGCGCCAATTCGTTGGAAGCTGCCTTGGCTTTTTGATAAGGATCGTCCTCCCCTAATAAACGATATACTTCAAAAAGAATCAGCGAAGAATTCTCCGCCGGAGATTTCAAAGGGTCCAGTGCGGCAATCGTGGGAAAAAGGGCATGAATAAGGGCATAATGTTTTTCCTCCTCCACCCCTGCTACCCGCAGTGTAGAGATAATCTGCCTGATATAGCAGGGAACACAGTCAATAGTTGACCTCATCCTCTAACCAACCTCCTTTCCTGCATGCTTTCCGCAGCTTTCCGTCCGCAAAAAATAGTACTCTCTTTCATCATCTTCATCATTCAGGAGTTTGCTCGTTATTTTTTTCTGACTTTGCATATATTTCAAGTGCGCCAGCGTCTCCGCCATAGCCATCCATTTTAATTCTGTCGTAAATTGTTCCCAGGGCAGTGGAATGTGCCAGCTCACCCCGGAAGCAATCTCATAAGCGGTTTTCCCGCTTTTACCGTTCGATTCGAGGACAGCCGCAATCTCATGTTCTCTGTGGAGATGGTGCTTTTTTAACTCGGACACCCGTCCACGATAATCAGAAAAGGTCCTGCGGTGTCCGGGCAGAACAAGTTCAACCTCCAGGGCGTTTACCTTCTCGAGGCTCTCCAGGAATTCATGCAGGGGGTTACGGTTTTCTCCCGGCCAGAGGAATACTGCCGGCGTAATCGTCTCTAAGATATGGTCCCCGGAGAAAAACAAATTATTTTCCGGCTCATAGAGACAGAGATGCCCGCTTGAATGTCCGGGCGTCATCAGGCATCTCAGGGAGTATTCTCCCACGCTTATAGTTTCATTGTCACTGACAATTTTTAAACGGCCTCCCCGGGATGACTTACCTGTATATACTTCTACCGCATTTTTCATCTCTTCCAGCGGAAGTATATTAAAAAAATCCGGTGTCTCCCGAATAAACTTATCCAGCTCTTCTCCGGGAAAACCGTTTTTTTTGCCGTGCTTAAAGCCTTCCGACCACCTGTCGGGAACACCCCAAAAGATCGCCTCGGGAGCATTAAGGTAAATTGTAGAGCTGCTTGAGGCCAGATCGGAGGCAAGGCCAAAATGATCTTCATGCAGATGGGTAATAAAAAAATCTGTCTTTTCCAGATCGGTATCCAATTCCTGGAGAGAGTCCATTAAAGCTTCCCTGCACTCCTGCTTATCCATTCCCGAGTCTATAATCAGGTTGCGCTCTTTGCCCTTAAGCAGATAGCTGTTTACCGTTTTTAGCGAGTGATCGGGCAGAGGCAGCTCAATTCTATAAATCCCGGGTAAAATTTTCTCAATCATAACTACCACCTTAGTGTAATTTTTGTAATTTATACCGGCCAGGACCTAACAAACGATAATCTCTTCCGGATGGAGGTTCAGCTTTTCAAGCCCCTGCGCTGTAACCAGAACGGTGTTCTCTACTCCGGCCACCCCTATACCGGGAAGCAATATCTTGGGTTCCAGGGCAAAAACCATCCCTTCCTCCAAAGGATATTGATGGCTGGAAGTCAGAACCGGCAGCTCATCCAGCTCCAGTCCGACCCCATGGCCGATAAATGCCGCCTTATCCGTCCCCAGCCCCATGAAGTATTCCCTATAGCCAAGATCTTCAGCCATCTTAAGGGCAAATTCATACAGCTCCGAACACAATACGCCCGGCTTGCCCATTTTTACAACTTCGTTCTGGATGTTGAGCGCCGCCCGGTGGGCTTTTTCCAGTGTACCGGCAGGCTCGCCCAGACAAAATACGCGCGTACAGTCCACATGATAACCGTAATAAACAGTCAGGTAATCCAGCAGGACCGGATCATTTTTGTTAATCTTCTTCCATCCCGCGCTCTGGGGATATGCCGGGGAAAGGCCCGGCCCACCGGTTGGACTGTCAAAAAAAGAAGCATAGGTAGTATTTTCTCCCCCGGACATAATGTGGCCATAATGACACTCCTGGTTAAACTGTCGAACGTGCGTCCCGCCCTGATGCCCGTTGCTGCGCAGAAAGCGCTCCACCTCTGCTGCGAACTCCACTTCCATTTTCCCTTCTTTTAGGAAACGGGGAGCTGCCTCAAACATACTATCGCTGATTTTTGCAGCCTTTTTGATTATCCCGAGCTCAAACGGGCTTTTGAGCATCCTGATTTCTTTAATAGCCGCAGAAAGATCAACGATCTCCATCCCGGGAAATAGCTCCCGGTAGCGGAAGTAAAGCGCGGCGGGTAAAACATCCAGCTCCATCCCTATCCTTTTTACACCCGGAGCGATTTCGCCGAGCATGGAAGGGATCTCCCGAAATTTTTCTTGCAGCCGGATATTCTTCAGGGGCGATTCAATAAGAGCCCTTGAATAGCTTTTTTTTACGAGATATAAGGGTTCACTGCCGGCGGCAGCGGCCACAATTAAGTGCCCGCTCTGACAACTCCCCGTAAAATAAAAAAGGTCGACATTCTGAGCGATTATCGCCGCATCAATTTCCCTTTCTTTCAGCTTTGACTGCAACTGTCCGATTCTCTGATATATTTCCTCTTTTGGAATACTTCCAGGAATATTTTGCACAACCTCACCCCTGTTCATAGTTGAGGATAAAATGTCCGCAGGACTTTCCTGACACGGATTAATCTTTAAAGGAGACTGTTTTTGTTCATAAAATTTACACGCCGGCACACCGCCTGTTTATCCTCCTCTTTATTCCATTCGCGGAGATGACCTTTAATTCCTGCATCA
>CAZQXY010000022.1:0-12858 GCA_964597455.1 uncultured Desulfovibrionaceae bacterium | reverse complement strand
AGACATGGCCGTCACCAAACCTAAAAATACCAGGTAAAAAGACGCTCAGACCGACTCCCATTAAAAGAAAAAGGCAATGGCAAATAAATTGTCAACTTTTTTCGTTTTTAAGAAGAGAATGTTTGAAGGTATATTTGCAAAAGCTATATGAAAGAATACCATCAGGAGCGGAAAGGCAGGATTTCTCTTTGAATAGCATAAAAAAGGAAAATAATAATTTACCCCGAGTAGCCTACTTTTGCATGGAATACGGCTTGCACGAAAAGCTACCCATTTATGCCGGAGGGCTGGGAGTACTGGCCGGCGATTACCTCAAAGCGGCTCATGATCTTAATCTGCCTGTAACCGGTATAGGAATTCTCTGGAGGCAGGATTATACCGAACAATACATCGATGCTGAGGGGAATCCATACGACATTTATCCCAACTATAACTATGAATTCCTGAACGACACGGGAGTTACAGTTACAGTAACCGTAGGCGGCGATGAGGTTGAGCTTAAAATCTGGCATACCGATCACTTCGGCAACACCCCGCTTTACCTGCTTGATGCCGGAAAACCGGGGACAAAGCATGGTGATTTTACCGCAAGACTTTACTCCGGAGGAAACACCGACAGAATTACCCAGGAAATAATCCTGGGCATCGGAGGTATCAGGGCACTGCGGGCCTTGAAAATCGATGTTGACCTCTATCATTTTAATGAAGGACACGCTTTATTGGCTGGTTTGGAGTTAATCAGAGAGAAAATGGAACAGATGAACGTTTCCTTTGAAGAGGCTTGGGAGATGACCCGCCGCCAGGTGGTATTTACCACACATACCCCCGTAGAAGCGGGCAATGAGAAGCATAATTACGACCTGCTTTTTAATTTGGGGGCGAATAACACCTTAAGTTATGAGCAACTGGTCAAATTAGGCGGCGATCCTTTCAATATGACCGCGGCGGCCCTGCGGATATCATTTGTCAGCAATGGTGTATCTAAAATGCACGGCTATACAGCAAAAGAAATGTGGAAGGATATTGGTAACAGGTCCCCAATTATTTCAATAACCAATGGCGTTCATGTAAACACCTGGCAAGCACCGGAGATAAAAGAGGCTTATAATCAAGAAAACGGGCTCTGGGAAGCACATATGAAGCTAAAAAAGGAATTAATCGACTTTGTCTATCAGAAAACGGGGGCAAAGATGAACCCGGAAGCTCTGCTGGTAGGCTTCGCCCGCCGGGCGGCCGCTTATAAGAGGACAGATCTTATTTTTCGAAATGCTGCGGTAATCGCACCGATAATTGAAGAAGGGAAACTGCAGTTGTTGTTCTCCGGCAAGGCACACCCCGACGATGACATCGGGAAGAGCATTATAAAAGAACTGGTCCAGATGGACCGGTATTTTAAAGATAGTGTGGTCTTCCTGGAAAACTACAATATGAAAATAGCACGCCTGATCGTCCGGGGTTGTGATATCTGGCTCAATAATCCCTGCCGGCCCTTTGAAGCAAGCGGCACATCCGGAATGAAGGCAGCTTTAAACGGTGCTCTCAATTTGAGCGTCCTGGACGGCTGGGTAGGTGAAGGCATTAATCACGGAGTTTGCGGCTGGCTGCTGGATGAATACCCCCACATATCCCTTGAACATGCTGATGAGGACGAACGGGATCTTACGGCTCTTTACCATATTTTGCTCAATGAGGTAATACCTACTTACTATCGTAACCGTCCCCAATGGATAGAAATGATACGTGCCAGTATAAAGATGTCAAGCGAAAAATTCTCTTCTAAAAGGATGATCAAGGAATATTACGAAAAAATGTACCAGGAAGCGGTAAACAGCCCGCAAGACCAATAGGCACGTTCAGGCAGCGAAAATATCAGCAGTTAAATACAATCCGTGCCGGAATAACAGAAAAAAGCCTGATAGTAACGTTTTCCCATCTAAAAGTAATTTTAAGGTTAATAGAATTATAAGGGCTTTGTCAGGGGTTATGTCAACTCTTCCCCTTAAAGCCCTTTATTCGTGAATATCCATCGTTTAAGCTTGTTTGAGCATCACCGGATTTTTTGTTATACTACTACCCAATGGAAATAAACGATAATTGCCGAATCTCCATTTGGAGTACGGAGAAACCATTTTATTGGGGTGAACTTATGATTTAAGCTGGGCTTTCCCGGCCCGAACCCGTCAGCTAACTCCGGAGGCAAAGGGAGGAATATGGATGAAAACGATTTTGATAACCGTTATTTGTTTATCAATGTTGATCTGCCCTGCAATATCTGAAGCAGTTCTGAGTAATCCGGTAAATGAAGATTTAATCATTAACCCGGCGGCAGCATTGCTGGAAAATGAAAATAATCGTTCAGCAGACAATAGCGAAAAGGATCAAGCTGCGATAGATAAATCGGCACCGGCAGAAAATATTGTACAATGCGACCCGCAGGAAATTGAACTGCTGGCCAGGCTGGTACATGCTGAAGCGAAAGGTGAACCTTATAAGGGAAAGGTTGCAATTGCAGCGGCAGTGATCAACAGAGTTGAAAGTTCCGCCTACCCCGACACAATACGGGAGGTAATCTATCAATACAATCATGGCTTCCAGTATTGCCCGGTGCGTAATGGGCAGATTAACCTGCCCCCCGACGATATAGCACTTAAAGCAGCAAAAGAAGCCTTGCAGGGGAATGATCCAACCGGTGGAGCAGTATCTTTTTATAATCCGGCCAAAACAACCAACCGCTGGATACGCGACAGGCAGTATTGCACTGCAATAGGAAACCATATCTTCGTTAAATAAAGCCGTAAAATACGGCTTTATTTTTATGCAAAAAAAATCAGGAGAATTTTCCCCTGATAAGAATATATGTAGGAGGTTAGGTTTTAACTGTTCCACTATTTTAATAATTCTATATAGTTTTATAAATTCCTGCCTGCAAACTAAAAAAATTAAAAAAATTTTAAATTTTTTATTATCGCTGATCAATACGCCTTTAGCCTGCTTTATATTTCCATAAGTTACCTTTGTAAAATACTAATAATTGAAAGGATACTGGTTAAAATAAAGACGTAATAAGGGTCCACTATGGCCGAGCGAAGGTTGCTGTAAGGTCATAAAGGCTTTACAGTAACCGGCCAAAGGTTGTTATCGGGTCAAAAAGGCTCGATACCGGCCGGCGGGAAGATTGTGTTATGTTCTGAATTGGTTCCAGGATGGTCATGGAAGATCATCCTGGGGTCATCAAGGATATAACACAGTCGAGCTAAGATCAGTATGAGTTCCCGTGAAAATTGAAAAATTTTTAACAATAGTTTTAAATAAAATTGAGGTCGCTAACGGTTGGAAGATCGTCAGTGGCTTTTAAGGGGATTTATACTGGTCGAGCCAAGGTTGCATCAGGCTCAAAATATGGTCTGTTACAGTCATAGGATTGTAACGGGCTATAAAAGGGCGTGATGCAGCCAGAAGCGAAGGTCATTGTGGGTTCTTTTTTTATTTATTTTATTAGTGTCTTTTTCCGATGTATTTTGTGATATAATTTTATTAGATCTTAAAAGGGGAGTGGATATATGAATCGAGTAGAGAGCGTCCTTGCAGCCAGGGCAGCTTTACAGCTTGCCCTGAGCCCCGGTAGGGAAGCAGAGAAAAAGCTTAAGGAGAAATACCTTGGAGAGGGAATCAGGGCAACAGCTGTTGATTATGGTGGTGAATTTATAAATTCACTGCAGAAAGTAATGGAAAGAGCCGTCGTTGCGGCTAAAAGGGAAGGAATCGTCGAAGAGACACATTTGGGCGAAGGAGCTGTAGCTGGTGCTGCCAGGGAAGCGCTTTCCCAGGTAATGCCGAAAGCCATCGGGTTGAATGTCGGAGGCAAAGTCGGCATTGCAAGAAAAGGCGATAATGTTGCAGTTGCAATATTTTTCGCCATAGGCCTCCTCCATTTAAACGAAGTATGTATCGGACTGGGGCACCGGGCAATTTAAAAAAAACTTTTTCTGCTGTGCATTCGTCCTGGATATTGTTGTTACAATTAATCGCAACCAAACCTAATTATTGCTTTTCTTCCTTTAATCTTTTAGCAACATAACCCCCAATTTTCCCGGTTTCCCTCGACGTAAGATTAGCCCAACCTTTTATAGCGATCTGATCATGCAGTCCCAGTTCACCAGCAATCTCTTCTTTTAATTTCATTGTCAATTGCTTTTTCTTTTTCTTATCATTGGACATGTTCTTATCATTAGACATAAATTATTCATCCTTTAAACAGCTGATTTACTTCCGTCTATACCCTTATCCTTTCCAATTTGGTTTTAACCATTCATCTATGACCGGCAAGATATCTTCTGCTTTTCCCTGTAAAAAAATATCGGTTACCGAAGAGGTCAGGTACGAACGTTCGGGATTCACCTCGATAATCCGGGCGCCATTTTCTTTAGCTAAAAAAGGCAGGCCCGCCGCAGGCTGAACCATCCCCGATGTACCTATCACCAGCATTACCCGGCACTGCTGTGCTTCAACGTGGGCCTGCAATAATGCCGCTTTCGGTATGGGCTCCCCAAAAAAAACAGCATCAGGTTTCAATACTCCCCCGCATACCGGGCAATAAGGAGGCAGGCTGCTCAGATCTATCTCCCGGGCAGGGAAAAGAGCGGAACAGCTCAGGCAGGACAGCCTGGTAGTATTCCCATGGTACTCGATCACCGTCTTGTTACCCGCCTTCTGATGTAAACCATCGATATTCTGAGTAATAACGCTGCTGACAAATCCCTTTTTCTCCATTCTGGCCAACGATAAATGCGCGGAATTGGGCAGCGCCTTTTCCACAACATCCAGAACCTCTTTTAGCATAACCCAAGAGGATTGGGGATTCCTCCTAAAATTTTCAATATTGGCAACTTCCTCAGGATCGTATTTCTCCCAAAGCCCTCCCGGTCCTCGAAAAGGACTGATACCACTTCCCACAGAAATACCCGCGCCTGTCAGCACAACAACCTTTTTGGGAACAAACCCCCTCAGAATGTCCTCCGGATCTTTCCCAATATGGTATCTTCCAGGAGAATTCATTCTCTTGTCTCCTTTCGCCAGTATTTCAAAGAACTTTTAAGCGGAAGGAATTGAAGGTTCTAAATCTATAACTGCCGCCTTTCCCCAGAGACGCTCTAAATTATAAAAAGAACGCTCTTCAGCAATAAAGATATGAATAACAAGAACGCCATAATCCATTAAGATCCAGCCGGCGTCCTTATAACCTTCAACTCGCAGCAAGCTGTAGTCTTCTTCTCCTGGAAGGTTCTCCAGCAGATGATCGCAAAATGCCCTCGTTTGTATTGTTGAAGTCCCATTACAAATAATGAAATAATCGGCGATAAGAGAAACGTTCACGAGTTCCAGAAGAATAATATCCATTGCTTTCTTTTCATTTAACAAACGAACTGCCTTGAGGGCAAATTCCTTTGCATTTAAAGCCAAGCGATATCTCCTCCTCACTTTCTTACATCTTTATCTTTCATTCGTCAGAAAGAAAAATTCTGTCCGATGATCACCGTAACCATGGCAGGATGTTCCACTAATGGCTCCTTAAAAAGCTCCGCCCCGGGAATAAGGATTGCCACCTCTTTGGCAGGTTCGATATCTTCCAGGCGGGATATTACATTGCTGCGCTGATACTCAAAATTATCGGCATTGTCTATTCTTACTACCTGCAAACCCTCATCCTCAAGCATCTGTCCAACCTGGGCAGCAACACCGGAAACCCCACTGCCATTAAGTACCTCCACCGTAATAAGTTCACGCGGCAGGATAAATTCCTTCCCCAGATTTCCCATCATCGAAGCAATTTGCGACCGGTTTGGCTCAAAAAACAACTCCCCGTCAAAATCCCGCCATGACCCGGGAAGCTCAACGATCAAGCTTTGTGGATCAATAAGCGGACTTAAAAATGCATAATTATCCTGCAGTTCTTTCCAGGAGAAGTCAGTATCAATATAAGGCGATGCTTCCCTCACCAAGGAAGAAATCCCCAAAAAACCCTTATTCCCTCCAAGGACCGCAATAAATTCGCTAATTGTCTCCGCCCGCCGCAACGCTCGTGCAAGGGGTTCTTCATCTTCACCTTCTCTTAAAAAATAATCCAGATAATCCTGCCCCTTTAAATCATAGCCCTGGTAGGAAATTCCTCCTTTATAATCAACAAGCGGGACAATACCATTATATTTAATTTCTATGAAATGATGAACAGGAACATTCAAAAAACGGGAAACTTGTTTGATTAGTAATTCACTGCCCCCTTCATTATAAAAATGGCTGGGGGTAAAGACAGGAAGAATAGCGTCACCTTCAGAAGCTTCCTTTTCAGGCGCCGCGCCTTTGGAAGCTTCCTCCCCAACACCTCCATCTTCGGATACCGCACTTTCTGGAGCTTCCTCTCTTGACGGGACCCCGAAAGGTTCTTCGTTTTCCTCCAGGCGGTGCATCAGGACTTTTCCGGGAATAAATATTATATTGCAGGAGGCCTCATCCGGGGGATAATTAAGGAAAAACATTTCTTCGATGCCGGCCTCGCCGTTATTTTCAACAAGCCCGTACAGAAGATAATTGGTGCCGGCACTCTGTGCAGCACTCCGTAAATTTACCGCCCACGCGGATTTGTTTTGCAGATCCTGAAATGAACGCACATACCGCGTTCCCAGGGATATCACGAGCAGAAAAAGAATTAAAATAAATATAAAAAAAAGCCTCTTTTTTTGCCATCCCTTTTTGCCTGGTGCTCTTTGTTTTCTTGAGCTGGATCTCATGACTCTTTAACTCCCGGTATTTTTTTTCAAAGATAAAATCAGGGAATTGCGTAAAAATATAGAAAAAGGATGGATGATTTTCTTTCTATCTATAATATATTTGATCGTTCTGTCGACCGTCATAAGCAGTGCCCGGTCAAGATCACAGCGGGCAATATTTCTGATATCCTTTACGCCGGAAAAGTTTCTTCCACGCTCCAGACAATCCGCCAGGTATACCACTTTTGCCAGGGAAGACATCCCCGGAGAACCTGTTGTATGAACCCTGACCGCCTCCAGTATCTCTCGATCCTCTATCCCCAGCTCATGCTCCAGCAACCAGGCGCCAACAGGAGCGTGCAGAAGTGCAGGTTCCTGCCGAGAGATATCATCTGCAAGATCATGCTCGGCAGCCAGCCGGTTGAGTTCATTTACGGGAAGATCTTTGGCATAGTCGTGCAACAGACCGGCAAGCGAAGCCTTTTTTTGATCAATACCATGCAGTGCAGCGAGATTAGAGGAGGTTTCTTCTACACCCTGAGAATGAATGAACAAGTCTTCGCATATTCTGCCCTTCAGATATTTTCGCGCTTCCTCATTATTTATCTTCACTGCAAAAGTTCACCTTCATAAGTAATATAATTTGACAGAAAATAAAACATTCCTTCTCTACAAGATAAAAAAGGCAACTTAAAGTTGCCTGTTTTCTTTCGGTTTTGCTTCATTTACCACCAAACGACGACCATCTACCTCAGTACCGTTCATATTTTCCATTATTTGTTCCGCATCTTCATCGTTTACCTCAACGAAACCATACCCCCTGGAACGACCTGTAGCTCTTTCCGTTATGATGCGGCAACCCAACACCTCACCGTGTTTGGCAAAAGCATTCTGGAGATCTTCCTCACTGGTCCCCCAGGAAACATTTCCTACATACAAGGTTTTAACCATTTTGTCACCTCGCTTCCCGGCATTCTGGATTCATATTATATTATGCAATAGCAAAAAGTAGTTTATACTTCTTTTCACCTCCTGAGAAATAATGCCGGTGGGTAACATGAAAAAGAACTCAAAATGCTTCCTTTTTTTCAAACCAATTACTCCAAAGGCATCAACTTCAGTATAAACTTTCATGGAATCCTACAAAACTTTACAATTTTAGATATAGCCATATATTAAGACAAATTTTTCTTAATCATCATAGCATCTAATAAGACAGAAGTCAAGTTTTAGCTTGATTTCTCGATTAAAGATGGGAGTCATGTGTTCATTCTAAACTTTTACTCCTGAATAGTTACCATTAGGCATTTGCGCTGTCTATGTAAAGCCTGTTCTTATAGATATACTGCTCAACCGGTTCTGGGGTCAGATATTTAATTGTTTTGCCTTCCGTCACACGACGGCGAATAAAAGTAGAAGAAATCGCCATCGCGGGTATCTCCAGCAAATTGATCTTTTTAATAAACTCGGGGAAAAGAGAGCCAAAAATATCTTTTAACTTGCTGAATGAATAACCCGGACGGGAGGCTGCGATGAAAGAGCAGGCATTCAACAGTTCCTTATAATCTTTCCAGGTTGTTATATCCAAAATCGCATCTGCGCCGGTGATAAAATAAAGGTTGAGCTTTCCGTTATATATTTCGAAAAAGCGGCGCACTGTGTCAATCGTATAAGAAGGCTGATTATTCTCTATCTCCAGCCGCGACACAGTAAAAAACGGGTTGTCAACCACGGCAAGCAAAGTCATTAAATAACGATGCTCTGCGGCATTAATGGCATTAACATCCTTATGGGGAGGAATGCCTGCAGGGATAAATATTACGTAATCCAGCATAAACTGCTGGCGGGCGACTTCAGCCGTAACCAGATGCCCCATATGAATGGGGTCAAATGTCCCGCCCATGATTCCAATATTTAAATTTTCTTGATTCGTTTTTGGCAATAAAAAACTCATTTCCATTCTTCCTTTATCCCGGAATAGCTAAAAATAATAGGTAAATTCCATCTCTCCGATTCTCACCGTATCTCCCTCTTTAATCCCCATTTTTATGAGCTCTTTCTCTACCCCGAGGTTTTTCATTATTTCCTGGAAACGGTTTAACCCTCCGGGGCTGTCAAAGTGGGCTCTGTAAACGGCCTTTTCCACATCTTCACCACTGACGGTATAAACATTCTCTTCTACTACTATGTTGAGGCCCCTATAAGCGGTTGGGGAAAGATAAATAAGTTCATCTTCATTATACTCTTCAACCGGATCGCAGGGAAGGTTTTTTTGTATTATGCTATGC
Organism: uncultured Desulfovibrionaceae bacterium; assembly: GCA_964597455.1. Lineage (GTDB taxonomy): Bacteria > Bacillota > Dethiobacteria > DTU022 > UBA8154 > DUQX01. The sequence continues at coordinate 3,806 of CAZQXY010000022.1, read as the reverse complement.
AATTCCTCAAGCAGAGGTTTTATCCCTTCTCCGGTTACCGCAGAGATAGGAAAAACCGGTGCATCACTCACCCGGGATTGGAAAAGCTGAAGGTTTTTAGCTGCAAAAGACAGATCCAACTTATTGGCCGCGATTACGCGCGGCTTTTCAAGCAATTCCCGCTGAAAAAGCTGCAGTTCTTTCTTTAAGTTAACATAATCCTGGAAAGGGTCGCGACCTCCTGTCCCCGAAAGATCGACAATAAACAATAAAACCCTCGTTCTTTCAATATGCTTTAAAAATTGATGGCCCAAACCTGCCCCTTGATGGGCGTTTTCAATTATTCCGGGGAGATCGGCTACAACAAAAGAGCGCTCTTCCCCCAGATAAACAACACCTAATTGCGGTATTAAAGTAGTAAAAGGAAAATCTGCAATTTTTGGGGTGGCCGCGGAAATACGTGAAAGCAGGGTTGACTTCCCTGCGTTGGGGAAGCCGACAAGACCTACATCCGCCAGCAGCTTTAGCTCTAAAATCAGCGTGCGCTCTTCTCCTGGTTCCCCTTTTTCGGCAAAATCCGGAGCCCGGCGGCGAGAAGTGGTAAAGCGAGCGTTCCCCCGGCCTCCTCTCCCCCCCCCGGCAACCACGGCCTTCATGCCCGGACGGCCCAGATCAGCCAGCACGGTACCGCCTTCATCCTTGATAACCGTCCCCACAGGCACCTTAACATATAAAGGATCACTGTTTTTACCGTGCTTTCTTTTGCCCTGGCCGTGGGCGCCGTTGGCAGCCCGCAGGTGAGGACGGTAGCTTAGATCGATGAGGGTGTTTTTTTCATCGGAGACCAGCAGGATTACGTCGCCGCCATTTCCGCCGTCTCCCCCATCAGGACCCCCGTGGGGGATATACTTTTCCCTCCCTGCCCCCTTTTACAAAGACCTTAACCCGATCGATAAACAAGCAATATCACCTTACCTAAAAAAAATCCCGGGAGTCCCGGGTTATTCTGCTGGATATACATTGACCAATTTTTTTGATTTGCCAAGTCGCTCGAAAGCAACCGCTCCATCAACCAGGGCAAAAAGAGTATCGTCTTTTCCCTTACCAACATTATTTCCAGGATGAATCCTTGTACCTCTCTGACGAACAATAATACTGCCGGCAGTGACCTCCTGGCCGCCATATCTTTTAACTCCAAGCCTTTTTGCATTGCTGTCACGCCCGTTCCTTGAACTGCCGACTCCTTTTTTATGGGCAAACAACTGCAGGTCAATTCTACGCATAAGCTCGGCCTGAACCTCGGTCAGGCCTCACACCTCCCTCCTTTAAGATTCCATACACGGTACACTGTAATCATCTCTTGCATCCATGAGAGGATGACGTTTTTTTTTCAACATAGAGAATATGGCGGGGATAGGATCTGGCGGTTTCTTTTAATCCCAGCAGCATTGTTTCCAAAAGCAGGTAGTACTTTTCTTCTTTTTCCTGCTCAATTTCTACCGGAGATGTTATCAACAGATATCCTTCCCTGACCATTGCAGGGGTTTTAAGACCGAGTAAGTCCTCCAGTGCAAAAAGTACGGTCTGCGTGAGAATGGAAACAGCAGCGCATACTATATCGCTGCCACCCGGAGCATAAAAAGCATGTCCTTTAACCTCCACAGAAAGAGGATGATTATTGCTATCCCGCACAACCTTAACCTTAACCATTTCCATCTACCCGCAATTACTCATGAAATTTTGTAACTGCTCAGTCTAAGAGATGAACTGTTACACCGCGAAGCAGGGGGACGGTTCCATCGTCTTCCATTTTTCAAGCGGTGCGGGGACACACCTCTTGCAGAGGAATGTCCCCAAGTCCTTCGCTTCGCTCCGGAGACATTGCACGGGGATATTCCCCGTAGGGGTGTGTCCCCTTACCTTTTCCCCGTCCCCGCAGCTTCACTTTCACTTATACATTAACCCCTGAGCAGTTATGAAATTTTTTCTATTACAACGCGGGTAAAAGGCTGACGGTGGCCCTGTTTCCGTCTGTAGTTTTTCTTGGGCTTAAACTTAAAGACAATAATTTTTTTTCCTTTACCCTGGGCAAGTACTTTGGCCGATACTTTTCTGCCCGTTAAATAAGGTGACCCCACATCTGTGCGGTCTTCGTTGTTAATTAACAATACCTTATCGAAAACAACCTCTTCCCCAACGCCGGTATCCAGCTTTTCCACGTTGCATATCGTTCCCTCGGATACTCTGTACTGTTTTCCGCCAGTCTCAATTATAGCGTACATCGAACAACCTCTCTCATTTTAATCTCGCCGTTCAAGGTAATTTTATTTCCGGCAAATGAGTAACCTCGGATAAAAATTTTAGTGACCTTAACCGGGCGGTAACGCTTTGTAATTTTAACATAGAAGTACTTTGTTGTCAACAATTAAAGTGCGCTTAAGCCGCTATTAGCCGAACTAAAGGGACTCGAAGCAATGCCTCCGGGTTTTTAATTCCCTTTCAGGGATGAGGCTGTTTCTGCAATGTTTTTACTTTCTCGGCGAAAAGATCAGTTAGAGACTCCGCAATTTCTTCTGTAAAACCCTCGCCGTATATTCGATAGGAAGGCCTCTCCGGATCTGGGAGAACCAGCGCCCACCCATCGGGATAATAGAATTTTAAACCGTCGATCATCTCTACCCTCTCAGCCCTGCCGGGCCCTTCCTGTATCAGCCGGCGCATTACCCTTCCCTTTTGACCCCAGGGGCACGGTATTTCTTTTTGACGCAGGTTTATCCCCGGTATTTCTTTGATAAAGGTAGAAAGGCTTTTGCCTCCGCGGGCGAGGTTTTCAAGTAACTTAAGCAGGGCTGTTACGGCATCTATTTGCATAAAATTCGCGGGCATATAACCGTTGTTTTCCATGGAAGAGCAGCTATTGCACATTTCCCTGATTTTCTCCTGGAAATGCCGGGGAAAAGTTTTACTGCGAAAAACCTTCCCCTTGTTTTTTCGGGCCAGCTCCTCATGAATCCAGGATGCGGAAATGGGTTGAACAAGCTTCGACTTCTCCTTCGATTGTAAAATCAGCAGCGAGAGTAAAGCCTGGTACACCTCTCCGGATATTTCATGACCTTCTTCGTCAAAGAGGATCATGCTCTCTCCTTCAGGGGTAATCCAGAAACCCAGATCAATCTCATCTCTGATAATGCTCCGCGAAATATCGTTCTTATTTACTGCAAAATCGTCCTCTTTCCAGCAGGCAAGTTTTGTTTTGCCTGGAGCATACATTGTGATCAGATTACAGTTTAACTCTTGCAACATCGGGATCAAGATTTTTTGCAAATGAGGAGGAGGAAAGGCCATCAGAATTGATAAATTTGCTTCTTTTATAGTCTCTATCGCCAAGCCGTTAAAAACCATACGCCTGTATATCCCGTTAAAATCTTCAATTGTTTTATTAACACCCAATTTATCCTTTCTGGCCCTGGGAAAATCATCTCTTATAAAGATCTGTTCAAGTTTCCGTTCATTCCCATGAAGAAGGTTCAAACCTTCACGGTCAAAAAAACGAATGGCGCTGTATCCATAATTAGAAGAGCAGGAATGAACGAATATCCCTCCCCCGGCATCCAATCCGGGAATACCCACGCGCACTGCAGGGGCAATGGTTTCTCCGATATCCAGCACCTCGGCTCCGCCGGCCAGCAGCCCTACGGTAAGGGATTTTTTCAAAAGCTGTGAAGGCTCCCATGCATCTCCTCCGATAACCACCGGCACCTCTCCGCCGAGCATGAAAGCAAAAGCAGAACCCATTCTAAGAGCGTTTTCAAGCGTAAGATCCCCAT
>CAZQXY010000021.1:0-17355 GCA_964597455.1 uncultured Desulfovibrionaceae bacterium | reverse complement strand
TAGGCTCCGAAACCCCCACCTGGTATGTTTTTTTAAAGATGTGCGTCAGCTCTGTTCTATTAACACCACAAAACAAAAAAGCTGCTGACGCTGTCAACAGCTTGAATTTTTTAGAGGAGTATATACCTTAAATTAATGATGTGCTGAAATAACGTTCGACTCTGTCGGGCAAAACTGTTGCTATCCTTTGATCGCGACCATACTTTTCCGCCATTTTTACCGCAGCCCATACATTGGCCCCGGAAGAGGTGCCAACCAGAGCACCTTGAATGCGCGCCAAATCTCTTGCGGTTTGAATGGCGTCATCGTCTGTTACTTCGACTACCTCATCAATAAGGCTTACATCCAGAACACGGGGAACAAAACCATCGCCGATCCCCTGAATCTTATGCAAACCCGGCTCATGCCCCAGGAGTGCAGAGACATTTTTCGGCTCTACCGCAATCACTTTAATCCCGGGCCCCTTTTCTTTCAGGTAGCGGCCGACCCCTTGTAAGGTGCCCCCGCTGCCGAGGCCGGAAACAAAGATCCCCACTTCACCTTTCATCTGATTCCAAATTTCCGCCGCCGTAGTGAGGTAATGGACTTCAGGATTATCAGGGTTTTCAAATTGTTGGGGGACAAAGATGTTCGGATCTGCCGCTTGTTGTTTTTCAACTTCCGTTAAAGCTCCGGCGATGTTTTCTTGGGCATCGGTCAAGATTAGCTCCGCCCCAAGGGCCTTGATTATTTTTTTCCTTTCCTCGCTCATGTTTTCCGGCATCACGATGACGACGCGATAACCCTTTTGGACCCCGACCAGAGCCAGACCGATACCGGTATTGCCGGAAGTGGGTTCCATAATCGTCATCCCCGGTTTTAAATCCCCTCTGGCTTCGGCCTGTTCAATCATGTGTTTGGCCACCCTGTCCTTGATACTCCCGCCGGGGTTGAGGTACTCGGCCTTGGCAAAAATATTAAACCCGGTGGCCTTTTTTAAGCTAAGCAACGGTGTATTGCCGATCATATCAATTACTTTATCAATAGTCATTGCGCATGTTCCCCCTCGATCCAGCTATTATAGTATTATATGATTACCTGGTATTAGATGATTACCCGGAAGCAGATTAACTAAGCTCAGCTTAGCTGTGTTTTACATGAATTATTATATTCGATATATTCGATATAAGGGCAGGATAATCCTTTAAATAATTTTTCACAAATTCCGGCTCAACTCCCGTTCTTTTAGATTGCTTTTTCTTTTTTTGAACGATAGTCGTACTGCAGGTATACATCGGCCGGTCTATCCTGGAGATAAAGATAATCATAAGCCTCCGCAGGCTCCCGGTGCATTATTGTATATTGATCGCGGGCCTCCTGCCGGCAACGGGGACAGCACTGTATGGGGATACTTATGCAATAAACACTGTTGCGCCCCCTCCGCCCGGCAGCAGCAGCAGATTCTATTAAGAGGTAACCGGGGCAATCAGGACACACTTTTAAGATTTCCAGCTGGGTCTCACTAATCTGATCGGTATCATAGTAAATTTGGCGGTGTCTCTGAACCAAAGATCCGGACTTCTGGCGCCGGGTTGTAGCGGCCAGTTCCAGCCGTTGCCGGAAAACGCCGGAAAGCTCATGCACAATTTCCTCAAGCTGTTTCATATTTCTACGTTCTTCTTTAAAGAGACCTTCCCTGTAATCAGGCTCGTATAAATTGGAGTAATCTATACCTGCCATAGCCATAATAATCCCCAGGTTTACATAGGGCAGAGCTGTTTCGACCGAATACCCCCCCTCCAGCACTGCGATATCGGGAGAAAGCTTTTCATTTAATACGGCATAACCGCGGGCAGAAAAAGCCATATTGGCCAGCGGATCGCTGTAATGGTTGTCCTGACCCGCAGAATTCACAATCAACTCCGGCTGGAACTCATCCAGTACAGGAAGCACAAGATTATCCAGAACATAAAGAATCCCTTCGTCGGTAGTTCCCGGCGGAAGAGGTATATTCAATGTAGTCCCCGCGGCCAGCGGCCCGCCTATTTCATCTGTAAATCCGCTGCCGGGATACAAGGTGCGGCCGTCCTGGTGAAAAGAAATAAAGAGGATATCCGGGTCATGCCAGTAGATATCCTGCGTACCGTCTCCGTGGTGAACGTCAGTATCCACAATGGCAATACGTTGCAGGCCGTACTTTTGACGCAGGTATTCAATCATGATCGGCTCATTATTTATATTGCAGAAACCGCGGTTTCCATGAGCCACACGCATTGCATGGTGGCCGGGCGGCCTGACCAGAGCAAAACCGTTTTTAATTTCACCGCTCATCAGCGCATCGGCAATCACCAGCGCACCCCCGGCAGCAATCCGGTGTGCCTCAGTAGCCTGGGTTTCAATATCGGGTACGCAAAAATGCACCCGGGCAATATCTTTAAGATCTGCTAATCGCGGCTGGTACTGGCAAATTTCGGGGAGATCCATAATACCTTCTTCAAAAAGCTGATCCCTGGTATAAAGCAGCCTCTCCTCACGTTCAGGATGGGTTGGAGAAATTGCCCAGTCGAAAGCCGGGAAAAAAACCAATCCGGTTTGTCTATCACTTGCCCTTTTTTCCTTTTTTGCCTGCAGATAAGCATGAATGTTCCGGTTTTTTTCACTCATGGCTCTACTCCTTTAAAATCATCAATAATTCCGGAAGCAATCTGAACACCAACATCAAACAGCTTACCGGCCGTTGACCAGCCCCGGATCATATTAAACTGCTCCTCAAGAAAATATTCATAACGATCTGCATAGTGACCGATACCCCGGTTTTCTGCAATCTGTTGCAACTGTTTCCGTGCCAGCGCTTTGGCATCTTTAAGCTGCCAGCCGGGGCTGATTTTACCGCTGATTCCCTCCAGGTTTAAATAATAAGTCTGCTGTTCCGTGTCGGCATGCATAAGCAGCGAAAGGGTGGGCCGCGCTACAGCGGCGCCCAGGGCATTCGCCACAGGAGAATAGCGGTGAACCAAGGCCCGGCATCCCAGCCGGTTTGCCAGGGAAGGAACAAAGGATGCGGCTGCAGCACCTATTCCTACAGCGCGGTCCAGCTCTACCCGCCTTTTATTGACAATCTCCCAGATTTTATAAGCGGGCTCCTGCTCCCAGGTTTTAGATATTTCCTTAATGCTTTCTTCTAACCGATCATTTACCTGCAGCACTATTGTATGGGCCAGCTCCCTTACCGTCAACCCTGCCTGCCGGGATATGTTCTCTAAAGCTCCCATAGAAAGGGATAGAGAACCCAGCTTGCCTTCTTCCAGAATATTTACAGCATCGGTAGGGGTTGCTGCAGGCCCGCCAAAACAGGCCGCGGGACCCAAACGATCCGGACCAATGGTGACCGTGTTTTCAACCCACCGGATAGCGCTATCTCCTCCCAGGGGGATTGAACGTACGGCAAAAGAGCGCACATGTGAATAACGTCCGCCGATAATCGCCCCCTGAGAAGCGTAAAGAGGCTTCCCTTCCAGGATGAGCGCAAGATCAGTAGTAGTACCGCCGATATCTGCGACTACTGAGGTCTGCTGATCCATCGTCAGAGCAAAAGCACCCATTACGCTGGCAGCAGGTCCGGAAAAAACGGTTTCACACGGGTAGTGCAGCGACACCTCCAGCGGCATTGTACCTCCGTCAGCCTTGAGGATATTAATGGGAGCAGTAATCCCCCGATCCCGTATGGCTTTTTCAATACCTGCCGCAAACCCGGCCCACTTTTCTCTGGTCACAGCGGTATAATAAGTGGTTACCGCCCGGCGTGGAAAATTAAGCTGACCGGATACTTCAAAGCCTCTGACCACCTCCAGGTAAGGATACCCGTTCTTTAAAATTTCTTCAACCCTGCGCTCATGGCTGCTGTTCCTCTGTGAAAACTTCCCAACTACAGCGACTTTGCGTATACCCGCATCTACAATCAGCTTTCCGATTTTTTCGATCTCCTTCTGATCCAGCGGTTCAGTATTCCGCCCGCGAAAATTTGTAGCCCCGGCGGCAATATAAGTATGGGGTAAAAACTCCATATTTCGGAAATTAAGGCCGGGTCCGGGAAGCAGGACCAACGCCACCTCGTCCCCGCCACCGGAAGCAAGAAGGTTTGTAACGAGCGTGGTGCTGAGTACAACCTGAGTTATATTACTTGTTTTATCGCTGCCCTTTATTCCCTGGAGCAGATCATCCAAAACAGCGAAAATGGAATTTTGCAGGTCATCCTCTTTCGTCGGATGCTTAGCTGAATTTATTATCCTTCCTTCGGAGCAGAGAACTCCATCGGTAAAAGTACCGCCTACATCAATCCCAATCAACATTTAATTCACCGCCCAACTTACTTTTCGATGCCAATACGGGCCATAACGCCCTTGTCCATATAATGCTTAACGCAGCGCATCTCCGTTACCAGGTCCGCCCTCTCCAGAACCTCAGGCGGAGCACTCCTTCCGGTTAAGATTAGCTCCATACCGGAAGGTCTGCTATCCATCAATTTGCAGATCTCTTCCACCGTTAACAAACCGCCGTGCAAGGCAGCCATTATTTCATCCAGAATCAGCACATCGCAGGCCTGGTTTTCCATTGCTGCATACACTTGTCTCAACTCAGTTCCAAGTTTTTTTTTCAGGGCTTCTTTTTCTTCCCGGGTCAGATTAAAGAAAAATTTTTTTGTCTCCGCCAGCCTGATAATTTCAAACTTCCCGTTTAAGCAAAGGGCACTCTTCAGCTCTCCGCTCTCAGAACCTTTTAAAAACTGAAACATTATCACATTATAACCTCTGCCAACGGCCCGTAATCCCAGACCCAGAGCAGCGGTAGTCTTACCTTTGCCGTCCCCGGTATAAACCTGCACATAGCCCTTATTCATTTTCTTTTCTCCTTTAAAGACTTCCTTCTAGATAATAATAATTCCATCAAAAACCCGGAATACCTCTCTTTTAAAAAAACTCAATTCTCCAGGGAGAACCTGGTGCATAATCTTCCCGGAAAAACCGTCTTTTTGCCTTTCACAAACTTTATTAAACAAAGTAACAGCCGATATATAATAAAGAAGTAAAGTATCTAAAAGTATCTATATAACATAAGGAGGGACAACTATGACCAGATATTTAAGATTGCTTGCTTTTTTATGTACAGTGTTTCTGATCTCATGTCTGTTTCTTTTTCCCTTAACGTTTGTTGGAAGAGCTCATGCCGAAGAAGGTATTAAAGTAAAAATCAACGACAAATTCCTCTCTTTGCCTCAACCTCCGATACAAGTTGGGGTAACAACCCTGCTCCCCTTCCGCCCTATCTATGAATTCCTGGGCGCCACCGTTTTATGGGACAAAAGTACCGGCACAGTTTCGGCTTCAAGGGGAGCCATAAAAGTGGATCTACAGGTGGAAAACGGAATCGCTATTATTAATGACGAAAAAGTTATTCTCAACGTTTCACCCCGTATTGTTAACGGAACAACAATGGTTCCGGCATGGTTTTTTGCTGAAAGCATGGGAGCACAGGTGGATTGGGATGCAAAACAACAGGTAATCAATATTTCCCTCGCGTCGGTCACCGGGATTTCTCTCGAGACAAGGGGACTAATCCTGGAAGAGGGGGAAACAGAGATAATTGCAGCCACTGTTTTCCCGGGTAATGCTGTCAACAAAAATATCAAATGGAGTTCTACATTATCATCCGTTGCCAGCGTACATAAAGCCGGCGATTCAGAAGCCGTTATCTCTGCCGTTAATCCCGGAACTGCAATTATCATCGCAGCCACAGAGGAAGGCAATTTTGTATCGACCTGTAAAGTAGAGGTGGAACAGACATATACTTCCGTAACGGGAATCTCACTTAATAGATCTAGGTTAACCCTGATAGAAGGGGGAGCACCGGCAGTTTTAATCGCCGATATTACTCCTGAAACAGCCACGAATAAAAACATTATCTGGAAATCCAGCAATAACGGTATCGCTTCCGCTTACAGGCAGACTGTCAACCGCGGCATAATTGCCCCGTTGAAAAAGGGAAATACGGTCATTAGCGCCACCACGGAGGACGGAGAATTCATCTCCATTTGTACGGTAACAGTACTGTCAAAAGATGAAGATTAAAAAACCCCGTGGGATAATCATAAAGGCTTCTTCCCCGGGGGGAGCATTTTATTTGCTGGTATTATGATTTTGCTGATATGATTTTATTGTTCAAAAATCTCCCGGGATATTGTGTACGTGCTGCCGGATAGTAAGACCGTTCCCAGGTATGGGTAGCTGACATCTGTTCATCAGTAAGGTTATAATAATCATAGCGGATACGGTTCGGAACGTCGGGAACGGGATCGTTCCAGGTGGCATCGATATGGTACCAAACCCCATCCAGATTGACCATGTTCCAGGCATGGTTTTCTCCTCCTGCCTGCCCGGAGATAATACGCGTGCCAATCCCGGCTTCATCCAGCATTTTGTATAGAAGCAGGGCATAACCCTGGCAAACAGCCCTGCCTTTGACCAGGGCAGCATAGGCGGAATGTTCCCGGTAGTTCAAATCGTAAGCCACATTGGATACTAGATAGTCATGCACTGCTTTTGTTTTCCGGTGTTCGTCCATTCTTGGAGTTAAGATTTCCCGCAGAATGCGCTCCACCTGTCGTTCAACATAATTCTCTTCCTCACGTGTTGCCAGATATTGAAAACGAAGATTTAGAAGCAGATCGCCGCCAGAACCGCTGGACCAGCTTATATTATAACTGCGCTGGGAATAACGAAGATAATCATCTTCAGCTAAAATGTCTTCCAGCATAGTCTCCAGGGCGTCGGGCATTTTCAAGGCTTCTCCGCTGTAGCGTACCTCAAGGGAGGGAACCCGCTGCTCGAGCGCACCGATAAGAAGCTGCCGCAGATCAGCCGGAACAGAGGCAGTTTTTGTCTGGTATTCCTGGAAAAGCCCCCCCGTCCCGGATGGTGTATTATTGTTTTCCGAGGGGGGGGCCCGGTCCAGCTCCACAGTATAGAGGTCCTCAGTTTCCACGTTCTCCAGTTCCACCTGCGAAATATAAAAAGAACGGGCTGGATCATCAGCATATCCGGGCCAGATTTGAATGGCAAGTCCCAGTTGAACAGGTCCGGGTTCTTTACAGGTTACCGTATAAAAAGCACCCTCTTTATCTTCAACGAGATTGTTACCGAAAGTGGAAAGCCAACAAAAAGTCCCGGACGGGAAAGTGCGATAACCTACCTCTCTTACATAATCGAGAGGTTTGCCCCCTTCATGCACTACGGTAAAGCTTTTTACCCTCCACCCTGCGGTGTAATTTAGAATTGTAAAATACCTGTTAACCGGAGTACGCAAAAGCCGCCCTCCGGAACCGGCTTCGGCTGTAACCAGGCCGTTACCGCTGTAAAGGGGCAACCTCTGGGGGCGGGTAATTATTTCAGCGCCGCTTGATATGAGTTTATCCAAATCGCGCTGAGCAGGCGTCCCTTCTGCCAGTTCCAAAAAATTGTTTTGCAACTCTACCCAATTGATATTGCGCAGCCTTAACAGAGGGGCAATTTCCCGTACACGGTTGTTGTTCAGATCCAGGTATTGGAGCTGGCGTAATCCTCCAAGAGCGTTTAAATCCTCAACCCGGTTGTTGGTCAGAGACAACCACTCCAGCCTCGTCAATCTTCGCAGCGGTTCCAGGTTGTTAATCTGATTGCTGCTAAGCTCCAACCACTGCAGCTGTTTCATACTTGAAAGAAAGCTAATATCACTGATGCAGCCATTGGCCAACATCAGGCGCTGCAGCCGGTTAACCCTGGCCAGCGGCGCTACATTGAGATCATCGAGATTGCCGTTCAAGAAAAGACCCTCCAGCGCCTTCAGGGAAGCCAGAGGTGTAAGCTCATAAATTTCATTGCCTTCAAGGTGCAGTTCTCGCAGGTGTGTCAGGTTTTTAACGGTGCCGATATCCTTCAGGCAGTTGTAGCTGAGGTCAAGTTCCTCCAGGGCTGTTAACCCTTGCAGGGGATTGATATTTTTAATATGATTGCCACCCAGATTCAAAACCCGCAGGCCGCTAAGACCGGCCAGGGAATCAAGATCCTCAACTTTATTCTGGTGCAGATTCAAGCTTTCCAGGTTAACAGCATATTCCAGGCCTGTTAAATCTGCAATATCCTGCCTGCTGGCCTCCAGGATCCACAATTGGGACAGGTCTGTAACTGTAAGTAACCCTGCGGGACGGTTCAGTTCCTGACGAACCGCCGTTTCGAGCTGTGGATCGGCAAAGTGAACGATCTCCTGGGCCGCTGTTGCTGCAGTGCAAATAGTGAAAAAAAAGCTAACGAATAAAAAAAACGCCAAAAATATTACCCTGGGCAGGCCAAACCTGGTAATTTGCATAAGCATGTTTGTTCTCCTTTCACACCTCCATTAAGACCGGATCAGGGCAGGCGGTAGATGGTTAATATGTAATTACGATAAAGATAGCCATCGGGGGAGACGGCTATCGTAACCTGGTTCATACCAGTACCGAGGGCTACTATCCGTGCAGCGCCGTTACTTGCAGAAGTCCCGTTTATACGCAGATAATCCAAAGTATCATCAAGATTAACTGTCAGGCTGACCCGGTTTGTATCATTATCTACAACCATGGTATAAGGCATGTTATCCGGAATAAGGTTTAGCTTCATGGTGCTTTGCGTTATCAAAAGGCTATTAAATAAAGCCTCATCAGCGGAAAGATGACCGGTCTTAGTAACGTTCAAAGAAAACTCCTTCTCCTGACGGGCATTGCGATCATCGGTAACGCGAACAGTAAACGTATAAGATCCCATAGAGGTAGGGGTACCGGAGATAACCCCCGAACTGCTCAGCCTCAACCCGGGAGGCAGGCTGCCGCTCAACCGCGACCATCTATAAGGTGCAGTACCGCCACTTGCCTCCAAGGATATGGAATAATATGAATTACGGTTCGCCCTGGTTAAATAAGAACCGGTAACAATCTCCAGAGAGCCGGATGTGCCCGATGAGCTGATGTAACCGTTAATAATAGAAGGAGTATATCTGCCGCTATCTAGCAAGCTCAAGTTTCTTACAGAGAGAGATGTACTCCCCTCCGCCTCCACCGTAAAATAAATACGAAACAACCTTCCATCACCAACTAAATAGTCATCAGGCTCGTTTTCCCAAAAAACAAAAATTTTCCCTTCATCTGCGTTTTTTAAATTCCAGTCAAAATCATAATCCGCAAGCAGCCCCCCCCTCGCCACATGCGTGGCAACGACAATATCTGCATCATATTCCATCTCAAAAGAGCAGCCGAAGAGTTCCTGAGAATTTTCGATAGAAACATCAATGATAACGGTTGAACCCTTTTTCACTCCGTAGCCAGAATCAACCCGGAAGGTTGTATTTGCAGCTTCAACGGCAGAGGTGCTGCAGAATACAACCAGACACGCGATGAAGAGCATGGATATCACGGTTATTAAAAAAGAAAAAAAACAAGTAATCGTAGATAACAGTTTACATCCCGAAGAAACTACCGGCACAGCAGAAGATCCCACAGCTGCAGCAGAATGAAACGAAATATTGAAGACATAACGGTTTTCTTGCATGACAACCCCCAAACATATTTATAAGATTACACTAAAGTATTCTCAAAGACCTGTCCTGTTCCTCCACTACTATATATATCGGCACTTTTCAAAAAAAATTAACGAAGCCGCTTTTCCCTTGTCTACCCCCCCTGATTACAAAACATGAAAAGGGATTTGCCTTTCGTTTGGGGAATTGTGTTATTATGAATATCGTTCACACAGAAAATTTACGCCGTACAGTTTTACAGATAGCCTGGCCGATTGTTCTCCGTACATTTTTAAACACAGTTGTTCAGATGGTTGACATGATCATGGTCGGCAAACTGGGAGCAACCGCTTTAGCCGCCGCCGGTTTAGGGAACCAGGCTTTCTTTTTTACCATTTCCGTTGTTCAGGCCTTCAGCATCGGGACTACCACGCTGGTTGCCCAGGCTGTAGGAAAAAATGACATGGAAACAGCTAAGAAAATAGCAGGGCAATCTCTGGCCGCAGTACTTATAACCACCTTCTTGCTGAGTGCTATCATCGTTACTTTTTCGCGACAGATTATCAACGGCATAGTATACTTCATGCCTGAAAAAGACCTGGAGTTGATCAACCTCGCCAGCCAGTATCTGGCTATCGTGGGAATTTCCATTTCGCTGCGCTTCACCCTGCTCATTGTCAACGCTATCTTCCAGGGAGCCGGGAACACCCGTACTCCCCTTTATCTGATGATACTATGTAATCTGGTTAATGTGACGGGTAATTACTTTTTGATTTTTGGTGTCGGTCCTTTTCCGGCGCTGGGAGTCCAAGGAGCAGCGATAGCAACATGCGGAGCCGGCTTGTTGGCTGGCGGGCTGGGGATAGGGCTGCTTTTTAGCCGCTTTTCTCCTGTTCGGTTGCAGTTTAAAATCCTAGAATTTTTTAGCCTGCAAAAACAGGTCATCTCCGGGGTTCTATCCGTGGGCATTCCATCTGCCATCGAGCAAGCAGGGATCCATGTCGCTCAGATCGCCTTTTCCATGATTGTGGCTTCCCTGGGAACCATGGCTATTGCCGCTCAGCAGATCACGCATACTGCATTTACCATGACTAACTTGCCGGGCCTCGGTTTTTCCATGGCTGCCACAACGCTTGTAGGACAATTTATCGGTGCGGGCAAAAGGGAACAAGCCTTGAAAAGCGGTATGGAAACGGCCCGTTTGGCCTTAATCTGCATGTTAGCCTGCGGCCTTTTATTCATTATTTCACCCCAATCCATAATTAATCTATTTACAAAGGAAGCTGCAGTACTGGAACTTGCCCATACTCCATTGATTCTTATTGGCCTCGCCCAACCGGCCATGGCATATGCTGCTTCTTTGACCGGCGGACTGCGAGGCGCGGGGGATACTCTCTGGGCGATGTATCTTACCTTGCTAAACACGCTGGGCGTGCGACTGCTGCTTACTCTCTCGCTGGTATATATCGGCTGGGGCTTAACAGGTGTGTGGGCGGCAATGATAGTAGAAATATATTTACGGGGTACATTTATTTTCCTGCGCTTCAAACATAAAATACCACAGATCAGTTCCCTGCTCCATTCCGTAGAAGGAATAGAAGAAAAGGGTTAGATGCAAATTAGATGCAAAAAATTAGCCGGATAAACCCTTCTCTTCTGAAAATGTAACCATAAAATAAACTTCCTGAAACATTTGTGTAATATTGAGCATTTATAATTGTTTTAGTTGACCCCCTCTTAATATATATTTTTTTAAGCGGTCTTTATTGGCCGCTTTTTATTTTTTGATAGCGATACATTACCGAAAGCACTTCGGCAGCTTCTTCCGGGGTAGAGTAAACCGGAATCCCGGACTGTTCAAGCGCAACCACTTCGTTCATGGCAAATTCTTTGCACGGGACACAGCTCAGGATGGGCTTTCCCTGGAAATCAATCTTTTTATTAAATTCTTTTACGTAGGAATCCAGTATCTCCGCCTGGAGGATTACAATGACGCCGCTGATCTCTTTGCTGCGCAAACCTATTTCAATGGTTTTCCTAACCTGTTCAGCATTCATATCAAAAGTAAAGTCTACAGGATTGTTGCATCCCACGTAAGGGGGTATGATTTCCCTCAATTGCCGACTTATCTCCGTGTTCAGTTCCGCAGGCTTCATCCCGTTCAAGGAAAGAGCATCCGCAGCTGCCACCCCCAGGGAACCGGTATAGGATATTACCAGGACACCGTCGCCCAGGGGAAGAGGTTGCCTGGAAAAAGCCCTCGCAAGCCCAAACATGTGATCGTTGTCCCTGGCGCGGATGATGCCGGCCTGCCTGAAAGCAGCATCATAGACTGTGTCGTTGCCCGCCAGTGATGCGGTATGTGAAGATACTGCCTTTTTACCGGCCTCCGTACGTCCGGATTTCAGGACAATGATGGGCTTTCTTGACGTTATTTTCCGGGCGGCGTCAATAAATCTTCGCCCGCTTTTCACATCCTCCAGGTACATGCAGACCACTTCTACATTGTTGTCTTCCCCAAGGTATTCCAAAATATCTGTTTCGTTGATATCGGCTTTATTGCCAATAGTTGCGACTACAGCAAGGTCCATGATATGGCGCATGCCCCAGAGCATTCCTGCGGCATATACCCCCGCCTGAACAATTAACCCGATATTCCCCTTACGCAGCTCTCCTACCGCCCCGATAGACTGGACCATATTATGATGGGTGTTGATAATACCGGAACAATTCGGGCCTATAAACCGGCAGTCGTATTTTTCCGCCAAACGTTTGAGCTCCTTTTCGGTACTCTTGCCACTTTCACCGGTCTCTGCGAATCCCGCCGACTCGATAACAATCATTTTAATTCCCTTTTTACAGCACTCCTCAAAAGCCTGCAGGGTATGAGCCGCTGGAACAAGAATAATGGCTGCATCGACCGGCTCTTCTATCTCATCAATCTTGGAAAATGCGGTAACCCCCTGGATTGTATTTGCATTAATGTTCACTGGGTAAAGCTTCCCGGGAAAATGGTGAGACAATAGATTGTGAAATACGTTCCAACCCAGCTTTCCGGGCTTGTCCGAGGCGCCTAAAACAGCTACACTGGAGGGGTAAAAAAGGTTTTCCAGGCAGCCTTTGGCCCCTTTCCCGGGAACACTCAGGCTTTCTGTTTCCGGCTGCCCAAGAAAAATGCGCGCATCAACCGTCATATTACCCTTTGGATAAAGGAAAACCGGATTCAATTCAAGCTCCTTTATCTCAGGATGCCTCATCACCAGTGCGGATACGTTGAGCAAAAGCTCCTTCAGGGCAGGGAGATCTACGGCTGTTCCCCTGAATCCCTGAAGCAAATTATAACCCTTGATCTCTTTAAGCATCTCATCGATATCCGCCTCCGTTACAGGCAGGACCCTGAAAGAGACATCTTTAAGGACCTCTACGAAGATCCCGCCCAGCCCAAACATTAGAACCGGCCCAAAAGCAGGATCCCTGCTCACACCAACAATTGCCTCCAGTCCCGGAGGAATCATTTTTTGCACGGCTACCCCGGCCAATTTGTAATTCGAAAACGTGTCGCTAATTTCTTTGTAAGCAAGCTCTACTTCGGCAGCGTTTTTTAAATTTAATTTCACGCCGCCCAGATCTGATTTGTGGACAACCTCCGGAGATAATACCTTTAACACTACCGGATAACCGATCTTTTGACTGAACTCTGTCGCTTCATCAAGTGAGTTAGCAACCAGAATACTGTTGGTTGAAATGCCTTCCCTTACTAAAAGTTCTTTACACTCATGTTCCATCAGGAAAGATCTCTTTTCATCCTCTGCTCTGCCCATTATTTCATTCCATAGTACAACCATTTTTATTCCCTTTCCTCCTCAAGCATGTCAAAGATATTATTTTGTTTATATGGGATTACCCCTTGATGCAACATAGATGCTCATAATATTGCCTTAGGAAATTAGGAAATTTGCATAATAAATATTATCCCGTTGAGGTTAACTTAAGTATAGATGATATCCTCCTCAAAAACAGTTAGTGTCTCCAACCCGTCCGTTGTAACTAGATAGGTGTTTTCCAACCCAACAGCGCCGTCAGGGAAAACATACTTTGGCTCCAGAGCAAATACCATTCCTTCTTCCAGTGGGGTGTCAAACCCATGAGCAATTACAGGAAATTCATCCAGCTCAATGCCGACGCCGTGGCCAATGAATGCGACCGGCTCGGGAAAACCCAGAAAATGCCTTATAAACCCGCTTTCGCCGGCCAGCTGCATTGCCCGGTCATAAAGCTTGCTGCAGGCCACCCCCGGCCTGGCGATTATCTCCATCTCCTTCAAGATGTGGACCGCCGAGGCATGAGCTCTGGCCAGGTGATCAGGCAACTTCCCTGAACAAAAAACCCTTGTCTGGTCCAGCATATAGCCGTCGAGGATGAAACTAAAATCTATGAGCACCGATTCGTTCCTGCCGATTATTTTGTCATAGGAACCCTGAGCAAATGCGGGGCTGACCCCTTTCCCGCCGATCGATCCGTCAAAATAGCTGGGGTTCGTATTTGAGCCGGATAACAAATGAACATAAAAAAGTTCCTGATTAAAACCGCGTACCCTCATTACCCCAGGGTGTCCTTTTTTTCTGGCAAACCCTGCGACCATCCCGGTAAATTCCAGCTCAGACATCCCTTCCCGAAGATTATCTCCTATAAAGGTAAATATCTCCAACTGGGTTTTCGTCGCATCTTTCAGAATTTCTATTTCATAGGAAGATTTTACCATCTTCACAGTGCGAATCAGTCCGCCAATATCGACTATTTCGGCGGGCTTAAATAGTTGTTGATAACGTAAATACTGGTTTGCAGGCAATACATCCAGTTCAAAACCCAAAGTATTAAAAGGTCCGAAACCATGGGATTGTAAAACCGTAATAATTTCCTTCAAACTGCTCACGCCGATAATATTTTCCAGCGGTGACTCTTCTATCGCTCGTTCCAGATTTTTTTTGACCATCAGCAACGGTTGACCCTCTGACGGAATAAATAAGTGAGAATTTTGAATGGTTCCCGTAAAATAAAACAAGTCGGCATTTTGAACTAGAATTGACCCTTCAATACCATTCTGCCGCATACTCTCTTGCAGTTTGGCAATCCTCCGGACAACCTCAGATTTCGGTGTGTAACGCAAAACAATTACCTCCCAGGACAAAAAAGTGTTCCTTGCAATGTTTTATAAATACATAATCAATGCATTTAAAACTTAATTGTTTTGGTCTCACCACTCCTCATGGATGCAAACGTAGCTTCGCCTTCCTCTATGTAGAACAACTCAAATAGTTGGTCCTCAACCGAGTACATGTTCTTTAGCCTGGGGTTAATTTCCAGCGCCTTTGCCTTAACAACGGGAGTGGTATTAAAAACAGCTTTCCCCTTAAGGCGTAACCATCTACCTTCCGGTGATGTTGTGCTTATCTCAAGAGACGGGTTTGCTATTAACTGCCTGTAAACATCCTTCTTATTGTTTGTACAAAACCAAAGCCTGTCCTCATGTTCCATTACAAAACCAAATGGCCTTACCTTAGGCTTATCGCCGGCAATAGTGGAAATATAAAAAGGAGCATTGTCGGTTAAAAACTTTAATACTTCCTGCACAAATATACCTTCTTTCTAACGTATTTCAAATTTTTCCCGTACAATAATTATAATTGATAGATGAGTTTTTCGCAAAGGCATTATTTTTTGTCTAATGTAAGATTTTGATATCCGGGCATCCCTATCGTAGCGGTTTATAAGCCTTTTTAATCTTTAATCCATTCTTGACTGAAAAAAACTTGCGTGTTATATTAATCATAATGTTAAAAGAAGATGCTTTTCAGATGACTATTAAGTCCATAATGATAATGCCCTGCCATAACCATGCCCTGCTCTTAAATCAGGTGCGAAAACATCTGAACGGCAGTATCTAAAGAATAAGACCTTTATTTCATAGTACCTCTGAAATAAGGTTTTTGTTTTCTAAGCTAAGGGTGAGGGTTATTTTACACTAAGAAAGGGATAAATATTTATATTATGATGGAAAAGTACTATTCTAAATGGGAAAACTTTAAAAAAAGGTTCTACAGCATTATAGAAAAACAGATCAGGGAAAAGCCACACAAAGTAGCATTGGGATGCGCCATTGGAATCGGGATTAACTTTATCCCCACCCTGGGTATCGGCTTTGCCATCGCCTATTTATTGGCGATGCTTTTCAGGGTTAATCGGGCCGGCGCAACGGCAACCAGCCTTCTTACCGGCCCTTTAGTACCCTTAATGTACGCCTTAAACTTTGTCATCGGAGGGGTAATCATCACCCCGGCTACGGGTAATGAAAGTCTTACAGATTTTATTATCGGACAGTACTCCATGATTCTGAAGCTGGGGAATCTTCAAGAAAAAATCTTCAGTTCTTTAGAGCTTATAGGTCTTACTTTTCTACTGGGATCAGCTATAAATGCAGCAATTTTTGGCGCGGCCTTCTATTTTTTTGTACTCTTTATGTTGAAAAAAATATCCGGGAAGGATCACGCAAATAAACACAGTTAATCACTCTAAGCTAAGCAAATTTTCGTTAATCTTCTGCAATCTCCCGGCTCCTCACCATTACGAATATTAGCTATTTAACGGCAATATTTTCTTTGTTACCGATATATTTTGCCCGGAGCTTTGGTTTGTCTATTTTCCCGGTTTCGTTGCGGATAACATCGTTAAAAACAATACGTTCAGGCCATTTGAATTTTGCCAGCCCATGCTGGGCACAAAACTCAACAACCTCATTCTCTTCCATTGTTTCTCCCGGATAGAGCTGTACAATAGCCATCGTGATCTCCACCAGTCTCGGATGGGGATATCCTATTACGGCCACATCGTTAATTTTTGAATGATGCCGCAGGACATCTTCGATTTCTACCGGAAAAATATTTTCTCCGCCACGAATAATGAGGTCTTTTTTTCTGTCTACAATGTAGATATAACCTTCTTCATCTTCTCTTACAAGGTCTCCGGTATAAAGCCAGCCATCTCTAACGGCAGTTGTAGTCAGATCAGGATTTTTATAGTACTCCTTCATGTTTCTCGGCCCGCGAAGGATAAGCTCCCCAACTTCTCCTACGGGAACATCCTTCCCGTTTTCGTCAACAACCCTCGCTTCGGTATTATAGGTGGGCTTGCCGATAGAGCCGGGCCTGGTTAAAACGTCTTCATCGTAAAGATTGATCAGCCCGCCACCGCCGCCTTCTGTAATACCATAAATATTACCGGTCTTAAAGGGCAGTATCTTTTTCATATCCTGAAAAAGTGCAAAGGGAACCGGTTGAGCACCGATCACAATACTTCCGGTAACATGAGAAAAATCATAACCGGCCATGTTAATAAGGCCCTTTTTAATCGCATCTATGGAATCAGACATAGTTGGAACGGTAACCCAGCCATTATCAACTTTTTCAGCACAGATCGTATCCAGCAAATATTTGGGATTGTTTAGCTCCAGCAAAATCACAATTTTACCGCCTGCAAGGTAGGATGGAAAGGATAAAAAGAAACTTCCGCTGTGATAAAAGGGGTGCGGCGCCAGATATACCGTATCATGTCCTTCGCAGTAGGTCAGAGCATTCCCGATACCGATCTGGTAAAGAGTATCATGCGAATGGCATACGGGCTTGGGAGGGCCTGTTGTCCCGGAAGTAAACATAAGTTCCGCCGGTTCGTCTTTTTGTACATCGACGAGTATATCATTAGGATTACCGTACTTTACAATATCATCATAAGAAACCATTCCCT
>CAZQXY010000020.1:0-17432 GCA_964597455.1 uncultured Desulfovibrionaceae bacterium | reverse complement strand
CTTCCAGTCGAATGGGCGCCAATAAGCTTTCTCTAAAAATAAATGATCAGACCCTGCTGGACCTTTCTTTAAAAAATGTCCTCAAATCACGGGTAGATGAAGTGGTTCTGGTGATCAGGCCCGGATTTACCTTTTCGCAGCATACCCTGGAAATTTTAAATGACCCCAGAGTGAAGGTAATCACCAATAATAATCACCTTGAGGGCATCGCCTCGTCTTTGAAAACCGGCATCGCCGCTTCTCACCCTGCGGCACAGGGTATTATTTTTACGCTGGCCGATCAGCCCTTTATACCCCCTGAAGTGTACGATTTACTGATTAAGAAATATGCCTCCAGCCTTAATTTGCTGACATTCCCTTTCTATAAGGGTAAGCGGGGCAATCCGGTGCTCTTCGATCGGCGCACGTGGCCGCAGCTTATGAGGCTGGAAGGGGATGAGGGCGGAAGGCAGATTATCTCCTCTATTCCGGATAAGGAAAAATGTTGCCTAGATACTTTATTTCCAGGAATACTTGTCGATATTGATACACCTGAGGATCTTCAAAACTATGCCAATGGCATATAACATAGCGCTGGAAAAATTACTGCTCAATATCCCATTTCAGCCTGATCTCTTTTCCCGGTTGGAAGTCGGGATGAAGATAATCGTTTAGATCGCGGCTGTTTAAACGGACTATCTTGGCGCTGTTATTTGATGTAATTTCTACCTCAATAAATCCCCTGCTGAAAGGTACCTGGAAATAGACCGGCTTATGTTCTTCACTGCCTTTCATCACGATCTCCGGTGGTATCGGCGTGTAGAGTATCATGATATTGTTTATCTCCTTCTTTTTTCTTGTTGATCATTTCTTTGAGTTTATTTACAGCTCTTGAAATTCCTCCAACCTCATCAATCAAGCCAATATCGACCGCTTCATGGCCAACCAGCACCGTCCCGATATCCCTTCCAAGCTGCCCGGTATTAAACATTAATTCCTTAAATTTTTCTTTTGATACTTTGGAATGGCTGGAAACAAAATCAATAATTCTTTCCTGCATCTTGTCCAGATATTCAAATACCTGGCTTACCCCAACAATCAGGCCTGTTAATCTGATTGGGTGAATGGTCATGGTGGCGGTCTCAGCAATTAATGAGTAATTACAACCGCAGGAGATTACTACCCCGATCGAATGCCCCCCTCCTAAAACCAGTGAAACGGTAGGTTTGGAGAGAGTGTTGATCATCTCGGCGATGGCTAACCCTGCTTCTACGTCACCGCCTACTGTATTAAGGATAATTAAAGCTCCTTCGATTTTTGGGTTTTGCTCTACCGCCACCAGCTGAGGTATAACGTGCTCATATTTTGTCGTTTTGTTTTGGGGAGGCAGTACCATATGCCCTTCTATCTGTCCGATGATCGTTAAGGTAAATATATCATTATCTGGATCCGGCTTTGGTAGAGTTAATTGGCCTAATTGTGTAATTGCTTTACTTGAAGGTTCATCTTCCTGCCCCTCCGCAGGTTGTTCCGCAGGCTGCGCCGGAGGTTCGTTTTCCGGCTCTACAGTATGTGAGCAGTATTCAGAGTCGAATATCTTCAAAGTTATCGCTCCTTTCGCACTTTAATTTTCCCCTAAAAGACTTATATTATCAGTTGTCTACTACCCTTGTTTATGGAATAAATATGTTCTATTTGTCCTCTTCTTTAATAAAATCAATAGAGGAGGTTAACATTGATCATTATCACTGCTGCCGCAAAATTTATCCTGGCAATTACCCTGCTTCTGGGAGGCATTAGAAGTGTAAGTATTAGTTTGCGCCAGATTACGGGAGGAATACTTCACGATCTGCTAAAAACTTATACTTCCACACCGTTTAAAGGGTTCTTACTGGGTGTAATTTCCACAGTTTTTTTACAAAGCAGCAGTTTGGTTACTGTAATGGTCGTTGGTTTTATCAATGGGGGTTTTTTAAGCTTAACGCAAGGACTGGTTATAGTTCTCGGTGCAAACCTGGGAACGACCGTTACCTCCCAGTTTTTCTCGCTGGAAGCCGGAAATCTGATCTTTCCGCTTATTGCCATCGGAGTATCCGCTTACGTCCTGGAGATTGTTTTGAGGAGAAATTTTGGGGGTAAAGTGTTACTGGGCATAGCAGTGGTTTTAGGAGGCATTGAACTTATGATTGTCGCCCTGGAGCCGTTATCTGCTACTTTGTTTTATCAAAAACTGTATATGTTCAGCAAAGGAGCCCCATGGAAAGGGATAATCACCGGCGCGCTTGTGGCCGCAATCTTGCAAAGCAGCAGTGTCACAATTGGTATGGTCGTGGTGTTATGCAGGGAAAATTTGTT
Organism: uncultured Desulfovibrionaceae bacterium; assembly: GCA_964597455.1. Classification (GTDB taxonomy): domain Bacteria; phylum Bacillota; class Dethiobacteria; order DTU022; family UBA8154; genus DUQX01. The sequence continues at coordinate 15,098 of CAZQXY010000020.1, read as the reverse complement.
AACCCTGCCGGAAGCACTGGCAATAATCCTTGGTGCTGATCTGGGGACATGCATTACAGCAATGCTTGCCTCCTATGGTACTATTTTACCTGCGAGGCAGGTAGCCTGGGGCCACCTTTTTTTTAATCTAACCTCTATCTTAATCGTATTGCCTTTTTGGCAGTATTTGCTATGGTTTATCAGCATCACAGCAGATGATTTTGCGCGGCAAGTTGCCAATGCACATGCTCTATACAACCTGGTGGGTGTAATTGTATTCCTTCCTCTTGTTGACAAATATGCATCTTTGTTGGAATATATAATAACAGGAACACAAAAAGATAAGATTTGTTAAATTTTGGCCATAATAACGCTGGAGGTATTTTTAATGGGAGCTTTGGAAGCAATCTTACTTGGTTTATTGCAGGGACTTACTGAATTTTTGCCTGTCAGCAGTTCGGGGCACCTGGTTATAGCCCAGCATTTCCTGGGTATAAAATTGCCAGGGGTTACTTTTGAAGTGATGGTTCATTTTGGGACTTTACTGTCCATTGTCTGGGTATTTCGAAAAGACCTCTATCGCCTGATAATGCATTTCACTGATGAAATGGAAGAAAAAAAGCTTTTGTTTTTATTAATTATCGGTACAATACCGACAGGCCTTATGGGGTTATTTCTCAGCTCTTTTTTTCGTGAAATGTTTGACAAGCCTTTTGTTGCAGGTTTAATGCTGCTGGTAACCGGATTCATAATAATTGCAATACAAAAGATTAATGTTAGAAACATGAACATCAAAGAAATGAGCCCCTGGGATGCAGTGCTTATCGGTGTTTTTCAGGGAATTGCTATTATCCCCGGCATATCCAGGTCCGGCTCTACGATTCTGGGCGCTCTCTGGAGAGGATTAAGGAAAGAGGAAGCTGTCAGGTTTTCTTTCTTGCTGGCATTGCCTGCTATCGCCGGGGCATCGTTTTTGGAAATACTGGACCTGCCCGGGAGCGGTGAATTGGTGAACGGTTTTTTATCCTACAATTTATTGGCGGCGCTAACAGCTTTTTTCTCCGGGATTTTTGCCATTACTGTTTTTATTAAACTGCTCATTAAGGATAAATTCTATTTTCTGGCGTATTATTGCTGGATTGCAGGTATTTTAACCCTCTTATTTGCCGGCTGATAAAGATAGCTGTATTTAAAGGGATTACTGAAAAAATGTAGAAATTTTAATACGAGAGTTTCGAGAGTTTGCCGAAAACAATTAAGATAGGTGCAGAAGCAATTTATGGCCTCGAAAAAAAAAGTTAATCAAAAAAAACTGAAAAAAACCTCTCTTTTTAAGAACGAATTTATAAATAAGCAGATTACAGCGGTAATCATGATGGCTTTGGCTGTCTTTCTATTTGCCGGGATCCAATTTACTGCACAAACCGGCTATCTGGGCTTTTTACTAAATAATATCTTCAGAACTTTAGTAGGGGATGCGGCGCTCGCACTTCCGTTTTTATTTGCTGCTTTTGCGCTAGCCCGCCTCTGGCCGTTGGAAATTGAAAATATTCAGTACCGTTTTTTGGGACTTGCTATTCTTTTTTTGCTGTTGACGATTACTTTGCATTTATCATTATCTGCAGAGGAACTGGCAGCCCTCGCCAAAGGAAATATCTATACCTCCATGATTTATCTTGGCCTGCAGCAACAGGGTGGGGGGTTGCTGGGGGCCGTATTAACCGTGATCCTTTTTTTCTTATTTAAGGATATAGGCAGTTATATTGTAATTGCTGCCCTTGGTATACTTGCTTTGCTGCTGATCACGAATAGCTCTTTAATAGAAATTTTTTCAGGCTTCTTTAAGTGCAGCAGCGTTATCCTTTCTTTCTCAGGCCGTTTGGGTAAAAATATTATTGGCTTTTTCCCTCAGGGCGAAAAAACCGGCAGCTCTTCCGGCAAAAAATACCCGGTAAAGAAATATGATGACAAATATGATGACTATGTAATAAACCCGCCAGTTGAAGAGAAAGAAGAAAATCGGGAAGGATTTTCGGAAAAAAAATATAATAACATCAATAATGAGGCGGTACAGCAAACAATACTTGCAACGACAGAAGTATTATCCGAAAGCATTCCAGCTGAGGGCGTTGAAGTAAATGGTTCGCTTAATAATCTCATCAGTGAAAATAAAACGCTGGAGGATTACCAGATACCACCTCTGAACCTTTTAGTTAAAGTAAACAAGCTGCGCGATTATCAACAGCAGAAAGTAATTCAGGAGAGGGCAAAATCTTTAGAGAGTACTTTTGATAGTTTTGGTGTAAATGTAAAAATAAAAGAGATACTAGCAGGTCCGGCGGTTACACGTTTTGAGATACAGCCTGAGACCGGGGTAAAGGTGAGTAAGATATTAAGCCTTAGTGACGATCTTGCTTTAAATCTGGCAGCTCCTGACGTACGCATTGAGGCTCCAATACCCGGCAAAGCGGCCATTGGCATTGAGGTTCCTAATAAAATTATATCGCTGGTTTACCTCAGAGAGGTCTTGGAAGATCCCTTTTTTTATAATTCCGCTTCTCCTTTAACTGTTGGTCTGGGAAAGGATATCGCCGGCTCCGCTGTTTTTGCCGACCTTTTAAAAATGCCTCATCTTCTAATTGCCGGCTCAACAGGCTCGGGTAAAAGTGTATGTATAAATGCACTTATTTCCAGTATTCTTTTTAAAGCGACTCCCTGGGAGGTAAAATTATTGCTTGTTGATCCCAAACTGGTCGAGCTTAGTATATATAACGGCATTCCGCATTTAATTTCACCGGTAATCACAGAACCCAAAAAAGCATCCATGGCATTGCGCAGTATGGTAAAGGAAATGGTGAGAAGATATGACCTTTTTGCCCGGCAGGGTGTTCGCGATATAAGCCGTTATAATGAACTGATTAGGAGTAGTGTCAGCAGCGAAAACAATTCTGTCCCTGAAGGTTGCGGGGCTGAGGATCTTCTGCCGTATATCGTTGTTGTGATCGATGAACTGGCTGATTTGATGATGGTGGCTCCTGCCGAAGTTGAAGATTCCATTGTTAGGTTATCCCAGATGTCCAGAGCTGCGGGGATACATCTGGTAATTGCAACCCAGCGGCCCTCTGTCGATATTATCACTGGATTGATAAAAGCGAATATCACATCACGTATTGCTTTTGCGGTGTCCTCCCAGATAGATTCCCGGACGATTTTAGACCTGGGAGGGGCTGAAAAGCTTCTGGGCAGGGGTGATATGCTCTATTACCCTATTGGTGTCCATAAGCCCCTGCGGGTTCAGGGAGCATACATAAGTGAAAGGGATATTATCAAGTTAGTAGACTATATCAGGCAACAGGAAAGCCCCCTCTACCAGCAGTCTTTTTTTTCAGAAGAGGTTACTGAAGCAAATATTAATGAGGAAGAAAAAAATGATCCTCTGTTACCTGAAGCAGTAGAACTCATTTTGCAGACAGGACATGCTTCTATATCTCTCCTTCAAAGAAGATTCAGAGTAGGCTACACAAGGGCGGCGAGACTCGTTGATGATTTGGAACGTTTGGGCGTGGTGGGTAAATTTGAAGGCAGCAAACCCCGGAAAGTATTAATGAATATGGAACAGGCAGCTGTCCTTTTAAAAGATAAAGTAAATAAATCACTTAACGATGGAGAGTAGGCATTTTTGATATTTTGGGAGAAAAGGGGGGAAATTTTGAAAGAGCTAGGCGATTTTTTAAAAAGTGCCCGTGAAGAAAAAGAAATAAGCCTGGATGAAATAAGCAACGCGACAAAAATTCCCAAAAGACACCTTAGTTCCCTGGAGGATGGGAATTTTTCTTGCTTTTCCGGAGAGGTGTATCTTAAAGGTGCGCTAAAAAATTATGCAGAAGTGGTAGGACTTAATCCCAGGGAAGTTGTCTCCGGTTATGAACTATTGCTTAAAAAGAAAAATACCATCGAAAACGAAAAAAGAGTTGAAAAAAAGCATAAAAAAGAGCAGTTGAAAGAAGATCATAAACCGGTGGTTATTAGAGACAGGAGAAAACCCCTGCCGCTTGCTGCTTTAATCTGGATTTTTTTGCTGGCGATTGTTGTTGGGGGAAGCCTCTGGTATTTCTATCAACAGCCTCCGAACGAAAATACCAGACCACCATATATCAGTGAGCCTGCTCCGGAAGAAAACGGCATGCAAGAAAAGAACGGCTTTGTTGAACCGGAAGAAGTTCCGCCGCCCCGGGAACCGGAGATAACTATCGTTAACTCCGGCAGCAATGAGGCGGTTTACCTGTTAAGCGGAGCGGAACAAAAGCAGGTTATGATGAATTTTTCCGGGAGATGCTGGGTCAGGATAGAACAGGAAGGTAATCTTGTTGAGGAGGCTAATTACGCAAACGGTGATAGCAGAATGCTGGGTGATGCTCTGGAAACGCGCATTCGCCTGGGTTATCCGGCGGTGGTGGAAATCAGGGTAAACGATATTGAACTTGAAGGTCTAACAGGCGTAAGTAATCCTATTGATATTATTATCAGAAAAGAAAATTAATACTAACATAATTACTATGGAGGGTAATATCTAAGTAAAAATGCTCAAAAAAACTTTTGCTTTTATCTCCCTGGGCTGTGCAAAAAATTTAGTAGATTCGGAAGAAGTTATCGGAAGCCTTCAAAGTGCAGGTTTTCGGTTGAAACAGGATATCGGGAAGGCCTCCTTTGCTATTATCAACACGTGTGCTTTTTTGAAGGAGGCGCGTTCTGAGGCGCTGGAGACGATTAAGGAGGTTGCACTGGTTAAAAAAAAACCAAAAAGCCAACTGAAAAAGATCGCCGTCATTGGATGTCTGGCTCAGTATTGCAATGAAGCTCAGCTAAAAAAGCTTGTTCCGGAAATAGATTTAGTTGTTACTATTGGCAATTACCATGCTATCCCTGATTTCCTGGACAGGATGATTTCCCCGCAGGAAGACATCAAGGGGGTTGAGCGACTTAAAAGGCGTTTTTTAAGTGGCTCTCCGCACAGCGTCTATATTAAAATTGCTGACGGCTGTAATAACAGATGTTCCTATTGTTTAATCCCGTCTTTGAGGGGCAGGTTGCGCAGCAGGCCAATGGGAGAGATCCTTGAAGAGGTTCAGGCAGTTCAAAAGCTGGGAACCAGGGAAATTTGCTTGATTGCCCAGGATACTACCGCTTATGGACTGGATTACTATGGAAAGGGTATGATCGTTGAATTATTAAAGCGCTTATCTGCTGTAAAGGGCATTTACTGGATTAGGCTTCTGTATGCTCATCCAGCCCGGGTAACGAAAAATTTATTAAATACCATTAAAGAGGAACCCAGGATCTGTAAATATATTGACCTTCCTATCCAACATATCAGTGATAAGGTTCTCCGTCGGATGGGAAGGATACCGGGTAAAGAAAAGATTATATCTCTTTATAATGATATGCGTGAGCTGATCCCGGACATCGCCTTGCGGACGACAGTAATGACCGGTTATCCCGGGGAGGGGGAGAGGGAATTTAATGAACTCCTTAGTTTTTTGAAGGAGCATCCTTTTGAGAGACTTGGAATATTCCCTTTTTCACCCGAAAGGGGAACGCGGGCTTTTAAACAGGGGCACCGGGTTAAAACTGAAATAATAAATCAACGGGTAGAACAACTTCTGGAACAACAGAGAGGTATTTCCAGGGGATTTAACAGGAGCTTGCTGGGGAAAAGAGTAGAAGTTATGGTTGATATCCCTCACCCCAAAAAGAATAACGCTTATGGAAGGTTGGTTTCCCAGGCCCCAGAGGTTGATGGAAAGGTTGTAATAACCGGGGTTTCAGGAGTGCGTCCTGGAGATTTTTTGCCGGTAGAAATTAGTGGAGCGGGAACGTTTGATTTGCTGGGTAGCATCTAGAGTCCATAATAAATAATACCTGTTGAGCGATAATTCCTAAAAAACCCTTCTAAAGGAGAAGGGTTTTTTTATTTCCCATAGGTATAATTATTTGTTATAATATATTATGTAAATTTATTATGTTAACTGAAAAGTGGTGATGAGGTGAAAATTAATTTAAGATGGCCCATTGTTTTGCTTGCACTGGTGCTTACGGTTTCAGGTATATATGGTGTAAACTACTGGCGTCAGCAGCGTTTAATTGATGAACCCTTAAAAGAATCTCTTTTGGAAGTTGACGGGGTAGAAAAGGTTAACATAACCAATACAAATCAGCATAACAAAATTTCGATCTCTCTTTTAGAAGTGAAGGACCTTTCTAAAACTTACAGAGAAATAGAAGGAATTTTGGATTTAACTTATGCGCAGGGCTCATATCAGCTTATTATTTTGGATAAAAGAGATCCATATTTGGAATCGCTTTATGAAAAGGTTCATTATGCTTTAATGGAAGGTGAAAGAAGGGGCAATTACAGCGATATGAATAAAGAGATTTTCCTGCTGCTTAACGACGAAATGGACCTGGTAAATTATCATCTCCGGGTAGACCAGGAAAAAATATACCTGCAGCTTTCTTCGGAGGGAAATTATTTGTATGAAGTTATCCCCATAAATATGTCACGGAGGTTGGCAGATGCTTAAAGAAATAGGCGTAGGCGTTGGCCTGGGAGTAATAATTGGTTTGATCTGGCTGGGGTTTAATATATATCCTCTGTTATTTCTTCTGGGGTTATTTTTCCTGCTGTTTAGAGTTATGGATGTCAGGGGAGGAGTAAAGGAATTTTCTTTTCGAAATCATAATAAACATCAAATAAGAAACTCCATTTCCTTTGAGGATATCGGAGGGCAAAACTCAGCAAAAAAAGAGTTGCTTGAAGCGCTTGATTTTATCAAAATTCCCGAAAAAATAGGATTAATGGGGATCAGACCAATAAAAGGCATCTTAATGGCCGGGCCTCCGGGAACAGGAAAAACCCTGCTGGCAAAAGCTGCTGCTGCTTATACTGATTCTGTTTTTGTTTCGGCTGCAGGAAGTGAATTTATAGAAATGTACGCCGGGGTAGGAGCTCAGAGGGTAAGGCAAATATTTCAACAGGCCAAAAATACGGCCAGGAAAAAGAATAAGCAGAGCGCAATAATTTTCATTGATGAAATAGAAATTTTAGGTGCCAAAAGAGGAAGCCACAGCTCGCATCTAGAATATGACCAGACGTTGAATCAGCTGCTGGTAGAGATGGACGGCCTCAGCATGGAAGACGAAACTCGGGTTCTGTTGATTGCTGCAACGAACAGAGCTGATCTTATGGATAATGCTTTGCTTCGTCCGGGACGATTTGACCGGATTGTTCAGCTGGAACTGCCCGATCTTGAAGGCAGGCAGCAGATATTGAAACTGCACACCCGCAATAAGCCTTTGGCTAAAGATATTCAGCTGAAAAAAATTGCCGCGGAAACTTTTGGTTTCTCAGGGGCTCAACTGGAAAGTTTGGCAAATGAAGCTGCGATAGCAGCTCTGCGGGAAAAAAGCAAGTACCTGGAAAGGAAACATTTTAATGAAGCAATTGACAAAGTTATCATGGGAGAAAAATTGGACCGCCGTCCGGGGGAAGAGGAGATTCGGCGTATTGCTATTCATGAAATGGGCCATGCGCTGATCAGCGAGTATCTTACACCCCGCTCTATTTCTACGATAACAATCGTCCCCAGGGGAAAAGCTATGGGATATATACGGCAAAGACCGGAAAGGGACAGTTATGTCCATACCAAAGATTATCTGGAGGGGCAAATCGCCATTTTGCTCGGCGGGGCTGTAAGCGAAGAAGAGCTTCTCGGAAGCCGTAGCACGGGTGCGTTGAATGACTTCCAGCAGGCTGTTGAGCTGGCCAAAAAAATTATCAGCTCCGGGATGTCTTCCCTCGGTGTCATAAGCTCAAAGGACCTCCCCGGAGGGGTTCTTCATAAAAATATAAAAGAAATAATCAGCATTCAGGAGGAAAGGGTTCGTCTAATCATTATTAAATATAAGGAAGTTATTGAGCAGACTACGCAGTACCTGCTGGAAAAAGAAAGAATTAGCGGAAAGTATTTGCGCGAATTGCTGAATGTGGAAAATAAAAACGAGGTTGAACATGAAGTTATTTAAAAAAGGTCTGCAGATTTTATTAAGTTTGGCCGTAATGCTCATTATTATCCAGTTTCTTAACCCATTTAATTTTTCTGCGGGAGCTTTTGAGTTTGAAACGAGCATTAAAGTATTTGGTAGCGGCAAAACACGGATTTATTTTCCTCCGCTGGGAAACATTACAGCATCAACGCATAACGGTCCTCTTGATTTATGTCTTTCATTAAGGAATATTAATCTGGATGAACTGGCGGAATTTGCCTCTACTTTCTCCCAGACAGATTCGTGGTCGGATAATATTATTGAACAACTGCAAGCAACTGTGTTTAAATATCTCTCTGCACTTTTGCTGCTGGCCTTTATTTTGGGAGTTATCTGCAGCCTGTTCTGGTCCCGTCATAAAATAAACAAATTTGAGATCTTCTCCGGCGGGTTAATAAATTTTCTGGTTTTGCTGCTGCTTATTTCTTCAGCGGCCTGCTCTTATAATCCTGAAGCTTTTTCACATTCCGAATATGAAGGGATCCTGGAAGCAGCCCCCTGGGTTTTCAGTGCCCTGGAAGAGGAAGGAATAGGTATCATAGAAGAGATTGGATTACAATTTTCGGATGTTGTTGAGAATATTTCGTTTATGCAGAAAGAAATGGAATTAAATGCGGTGAAGGAAAAAAGCGATGATATTTTAAATATCCTTCATGTCTCGGATATTCATGCTAATCCTGCCGCTTTTGATTTTATTCGGCGTATTACAGATACCTATAAAGTGGATTTAATTATTGATACCGGGGATAGAGTGGATTACGGAACAGCACTGGAGATGGATTTACTAGCGGAAAAAATGGACGGGATTAATGTTCCCTGGGTATTTATCCCCGGAAATCATGATTCTCCACTGGTTGTTGAGCAGCTGAAATTAAGTGATAATATTACTGTTTTGGAAGAAGGAGTAATTGAAGCAGCGGGATTGCGCATAGCCGGTTTGGCTGATTCGGCATCTCTGTCTGCCGCAATGGCTGTCGAGAGTGCGGATCTGACTGGTAAAAATGCAAGAAAGCTGTCAGAAGTGGTCTTCTCCGCTGAAAGGGTAGATCTGATTGCTGTGCATAATCCCGCTTATTTCAAATATTTGCGAAACAACAACCACCTGCTTCTTGCAGGCCACCTGCATACGCCATATGTAAAAGATGGAGGCAATTATCTTGAAATTAATGCTGGAACTACCGGGGCTTCCGGCATAAGGGGTATCCAAAGTATGGAAATTAACTTTAGCCTTATTCTGCTCAGGATGAAGTATTCTGAGGAGAGCGATAACTTTTCCCCTTTAAGCGCAGATTTAATAAAGGTTAAACAATTTCCCTTGAACTACAGTTTTGAACGTTTTATTTTAAATAATGATTAATTTTATTTCAGGGCAGCAGGAGTTTTATGCTATTAATGGAAATAATAGAATAAAAATAGAGTATTTATAAAATAAGGACTGTGTCTTATGCGGGCTTTTATTGCAATTAAACTGGATTTGGAAGTCATTAATGACCTTATGGAGATTCAGCAAGAGCTTAAGCCGAGGATTAAAGGAATTAGATGGGTTAAGCCTGAGCTTTTGCATATCACCTTAAAGTTTCTTGGTGAAATAAAGGAGGAAAATATTGATCTTTTAGGGCAGCTCTTAAGGGAGCTGGGAAACCGAACAGCCTCTTTTAATCTGTCCTTTTCATCATTGGGGGCATTTCCGCGTCAAAGAGATCCCCGTGTTATCTGGATTGGGGTGGATGAAGGCGCCGGAGAACTATATGCCCTCGCCCGGGGAATAGATCAGCTGCTCCTTACTCATATAATTCTTAAGAAACCAGATAAATCAAAATTTAAACCGCATTTGACGCTTGGAAGAAGAAATAAACATGGAGAATTTTATCTGCATGACCGGGTTTTTGAGGAACGCTGGATTAGTAATAATACGATGAACGTAAAGGAGTTTTATTTGATGCAAAGCACTCTTTATCAATCCGGACCGGTCTATAATCCATTAAAAAAAATTTTATTAAAATAAATTTAATCAGGCAGGATATTCCTGGGTAAAGGAGAATATCTAGTCATAATACAAACAAATGTTAGTACTTTTATCCATTATGCCTGAGGAGGTTGGGAATTGATGGAAAAGAAAAAAGCGTTAGAAATGGCGTTGTCGCAAATAGAAAAACAGTTTGGCAAAGGGTCAATTATGATCCTCGGCTCCGAATCAAGAACTAATATTGCTGTTATATCTACGGGAGCGCTGTCGCTGGATATCGCCCTGGGAGTAGGGGGATTGCCCAGGGGGAGAATTATAGAAATTTTCGGCCCGGAATCTTCCGGTAAAACTACTGTAGCTTTGCATGTTATCGCTGAAGCCCAGAAAAACGGCGGATTCGCTGCCTTTATAGATGCCGAACACGCTCTTGATCCGGTTTATGCAGGTAAGCTCGGTGTTAATATTGATGAATTACTGGTTTCTCAGCCGGATACCGGCGAACAGGCACTGGAAATTGCGGAATCACTGGTTCGCAGTGGTGCAATTGATGTTCTTGTTGTAGATTCTGTGGCTGCTCTGGTGCCAAGGGCAGAGATCGAAGGGGAAATGGGAGATACGCATATTGGGTTGCAGGCACGCCTGATGTCCCAGGCGATGAGAAAGCTATCTGGTGCAATCAGTAAGTCGCTAACCACGGCAATTTTTATTAATCAAATCAGGGAAAAAGTAGGTGTTATGTTTGGTAATCCGGAGACAACTCCCGGGGGAAGAGCATTAAAGTTTTATGCTTCGGTGAGGCTTGATATCAGGAGGTTGGAAACTTTAAAGCGTGGCAATGAAATGATTGGGAACCGCACCAGGGGAAAAGTGGTTAAGAATAAAGTAGCCCCACCTTTTAAACAAGCGGAATTTGATATTATTTATGGTGAAGGTATATCCAGGGAAGGATGCGTTCTTGACCTTGCTATTGAAAAGGATATTATTAAAAAAAGCGGAACATGGTTTTCTTATGGAGAAGACAGATTAGGACAGGGCAGGGATAATGCCAAAGAGTTTCTTAAAGAAAACCCGCATATCTATCAAGAAATTGAGAAACAAATTCTGATTCAGTATAATATTAAAGCAGATAAAACAGTAGAAAAAGAAGAAGGAAAAGGAGAAGAAATAACGGAAGCAAAATAATAATAGCGCTGATAACCTTTTGATAACGTAACGAAACAGTAGAAACAGTAACTGTAGTAATTGTAGTAATTCTAATAACTACTTGACATAAACCTGTGAAGGGGATAGAATTGTTTTTAAGCGGGATTAGTTGTAATACTGGCCCTAAGGTCAGTTTGGTATTACTTAAAATAGATTTGACCATGATCGAATGCCGGAAAATTAGTGGCATTAAATGGCATTTAATATAAAACCTTTAATTGATATATATTTGAAATATATATTTTGATCATCTTTTCCTGATCAATTTAAAAGGATAAATATGGCCATTCTATTTTAAGCTGTATAAAATACACAGCTTATTTTTATTGATTGAGCTTGGAAAGCTTAAAACTACAAATAATACAGGAGGTGAAAAAAATAGTTGGAAGCTTTAACAGTAATAATTTTAATAATCGGCTTATTTTTAGGGTTTGGTGCCGGTTATTTAATACGTAAATATGTTGCAGAAGCAAAAATAGCTTCTGCGGAGGAAGCAGCAAAAAAGATTATCGGTGAAGCGGAAGAAAAAGCTCAGTCCTTAAAAAAAGAAAAAGTGTTGGAGGCCAAGGAAGAGGTTCACCGGTTGAGAAGTGAGCTCGATAAGGAAACAAAGGAAAGGCGCCTGGAGTTGCAGCGTATGGAAAGGCGTATCTTGCAAAAAGAAGAAAATCTGGATAAAAAAACTTCTCAGTTTGAAAAAAAAGAGGATGATTTAAAAAAACGAGTTGAAGAGAACGAGCATATCCAGCAAAGGTTGACTGATATTTATCAGCAGCAGCTTAATGAACTGGAGAAAATATCTGAATTATCTACTACAGAAGCGAAAGAAATGATCCTGCAAAGGGTAAAGGATGAAATTCAACACGAAATTGCTCAGATGATTAAAGATGTCGAACAGCAGGCCAGGGAGGAAGCAGAAAAAAAAGCGAGAGAGATTATTACACAGGGGATTCAGCGCTGTGCAGCGGATCACGTTTCTGAATCAACTGTTTCTGTAGTTAATCTACCCAACGATGAGATGAAAGGGCGTATTATAGGCAGGGAAGGCAGAAATATTCGCACTTTGGAGACATTGACAGGAATTGATTTAATTATCGATGATACACCGGAGGCGGTTATATTATCCGGCTTTGATCCTATCCGCAGGGAAGTTGCGCGTTTAGCTTTAGAAAAACTTATTGTAGATGGCCGCATTCATCCCGCACGCATTGAAGAAATGGTCGAAAAGGCCCGTCAGGAAGTTGAGGTTCAGATCAGGGAAGAGGGAGAGCAGGCAGCTTTTGAAGTAAATATTCACGGACTTCATCCAGAACTTATTAAAATGCTCGGCAGATTAAAGTTTCGAACCAGTTACGGGCAGAATGTTCTTAAACATTCCCTTGAAGTTGCTAACCTTGCAGGTATTATGGCTTCAGAACTGGGGCTGGATGTTAAACTATCCAAAAGAGCCGGGTTGCTCCACGATATAGGAAAAGCTCTTAATCATGAAACCGAAGGCCCTCATGTAGTCAGCGGAGCTGAGCTGGCCAAAAAGTACCGTGAAGCACCTGAAATAATTAACGCTATTGGAGCTCATCATGGCGATATTGAGCCGCATACCCTGGAGGCTGTTTTAATACAGTCTGCCGATGCGATTTCTGCCGCCAGGCCAGGTGCCAGAAGAGAAACATTAGAAGCCTATATTAAGCGCCTGGAAAACCTGGAGGAAATTGCCGATTCTTTCGATGGAGTAGAAAAAGCGTATGCTATTCAAGCAGGACGTGAAATACGTATTATGGTCAAACCGGAAAAAATTGATGATTTAACAGCTGTTCAGGTAGCGAGGAACATAACCAAAAGAATTGAAAAAGAACTGGAATATCCCGGCCAGATAAAAGTTACGGTCATTAGAGAAACCAGAGCTATTGAATATGCAAGATAAAGTTACTGGTAAAAAGTGCCGCAAGGCACTTTTTTTTTATGAGCAGGATTTTGGGGAGGTATTATTGAATATCTTATCGATTTAGCTTATTTTATATTGATATTCTTCCCGGGTTATTTTCCTTTTACTAAGAACAGGAGTGAATTTTCATGAAGTATAAGCAGGCATTTGAAGAAATTTCCAATGTAGATTTATTAATTTTTTTGCTTATGCATTTTCCGGAAATATTTACCATTAAATATAATCAGGCACAGGGAAAATTTACTCTTTCATTTATGTTAAAAATAGATATTGAAAATAACCAGTACATACGTTTTAAAAGCAAGTTTTTAACGTGTCTTAAAGCATATAATGATGTTTCCGGTTCCGGCCAGTCATTAACCAGGCTTCGTAAAAGATTTATTAAACCTTGGACCTTATTACAGGTTACTTTAAAAAAAGAGAGAATCTCCTTTGAAGAGGTAAATCTGATCAGCAGTCTGGTCTTAAGCGAATACAAAAACGGTTTGGTTTTTGACAGCCGGGATAATCATTTATCTGATAATAAAACAATTGAAAAAGAAGAGTTGATTGAATATTTGCTGCCCCGGAAAAAGAAAAATGCAGAAGAAAATTTAATTGCTTTTCGTGAATCCGGGAAAGTTTACATATACGATAAGTAAGAAATAATAAACTATTTTTGAAGAGAAATATTGTAACTTAAATATTTTAAACAATGCTAAAATTTTTTTAAGTTAGAAGAAGGAAATTTTTAATATCTGGAGAATATAATGAATTAACAATAATTAAAGTAGTATCAAAGGAGGTTGCAATTTATTAATGGAGGTATTAAAAGTTTCAGCAAAATCCAATCCAAATTCTGTCGCTGGGGCCTTAGCCGGAGTTTTACGGGAAAGAGGGGGGGCTGAAATTCAAGCCATTGGAGCGGGTGCACTGAACCAGGCTGTAAAAGCTGTTGCCATAGCAAGAGGATTTGTTGCTCCAAGTGGTATGGATTTAATATGTATTCCTGCTTTTACAGATATTCAAATTGATGGAGAAGAGAGAACCGCTATTAAGTTAATTATTGAGCCCCGTTAAAATTATATTAAAAGATTTTGGAATTGTTTGTCCTTTAAAAAATGCACCCTTAACAGGTGTGTTTTTTTATATATTAAATTTCGAGAAAGGGAGTTGGAAATGAAACTGCTTCAAAAGATGCAATATAACGGGGGAATCATCGATGCTCATTGTGATACCGTTCATTATTTTACAGAAGTGAAGGATGTATATGATTTCACGCAGAAGAATACTATAGCTCAGCTTGATCTGCCGCGCATGGAAACCGGTGGTATCAAGGTTCAGTTTTTTGCATTGTATATAGAACCCGCATATAAATCAGGTAATGCTTTAAAAAGATGTCTGCAGCTGCTTGACAGTTTTTATCAAACGGTCAAACCCTGTGTAGACAGACTGGAGGTAGTATATAATTATCCCGGCCTGTTAAGGGTAAATAAAGAAGGGAAAATTGCGGCAATACTTACTGTTGAAGGGGGGGAGGCCTTAGAGGGAGATCTGGGTGTTTTAAGAATGCTCTTTCGCCTTGGAATAAGAGGCCTGGGTCTAACCTGGAACCAGAGAAATGAGATTGCCGATGGCGTTGGGGAGAGGGAAACAGGTGGGGGGCTTACACGCTTTGGGAAAAAAGTAATCAAAGAGATGAACGATTTAGGGATGATTATCGATCTGTCCCATATTAGCCCAAAAGGGTTTTATGATGTATTGAAGGTAACCGCGGCTCCGGTAATAGTATCCCATGCAAATGCGCAAAAGATATGCCCTCATGCCAGAAACTTAACTGATGAGCAGTTAAAGGCACTGCGTGAAAACGGAGGCGTTGTTGGTATAACTTTTTATCCTGACTTTATTCATGACAAAAATCCGGAT
>CAZQXY010000019.1:3363-18154 GCA_964597455.1 uncultured Desulfovibrionaceae bacterium | reverse complement strand
GCCAGCTCCTGGGAAGCATAGTTAGTCAGGATCGGCACACCCTGTCTCATCAGCAACTCGTTACCGGTACAGCAGATACCGGCACATTTAATTCCTTTTGCTCCGGCCGCCTCCGCTTCACCTTTCATATCCCGGGCTGCTTGCACGATCATCTCGCTCAGGATGGGGTTGTGGCCGTGGACGGCAATATTAACGTACTCCTCGTCAAGCACACCCATGTTGGCCTCAGATACAACCGGTTTCGGAGTACCGAACAAAACATCGGATAAGCTGGTAGCAATATGCTCACCGGTATAATCCGCCAGGGATACCTCTAATCCTTTAAAAACCAGGTTAACGGGGTCGGCGTCCATCCCGACATGCGTCTGCGCCATGGCATCGGCAATGGTTCGGTGAATACTGCTGGGAAGAATATTGCACTCCTTAAATTTCTCGGTTCTCTCAGGCACGATTACTTTCGGCAGCCACGTGAGGTCTTTCCCATCCAAGCGGCTGAAATCTTCCAGGGCGATATCTACCAATTCCTTTAGAATAGCTTTATCCTCTTTGCCCTCGGTGGAAACGCCCATGCGCTCGGCTACGGCATAGAGTTTATTAGTATCCTTAATTGTATAATCAGGTGCGTTACCTTCAACAACCTCCTTGGCTAAAAGCGTGGAGTGCAGCCCGTGGTCGGCGTGGGCAGTACAGCCGCCCAACTCACTGCGCACCAGGTTGCGGGCAACGATGGTATACGCTGAAGCACCGCAGATACCTTTGTCCGCTTTTTTGGTAATACGGCAGGGACCCTGGATACAAATACGGCAACAGATCCCCTGCTCACCAAAATTACACTGCGGCTGCATCTTTAAAAAACGGTCATAAGCGGTATCAATACCGCTATCCTCTGTCCGGGCAAGGATTTCTAATACAGCCGGATCAACACTTCTGTTGCGATCTTTTTTCTTATCAGCTTTCTTATCAGCCATAACTTTTTTCCAAACCTCCTCTTTGGTTATTTAATCGGTTCAAAAGTTTGCATCAAGACAATATTTATTGTTTTTCTTTCACCTCCTCGATCCCCCCCACAACTTGATGATAAACATCGCTAATACCGGCAATAAGATTTTCTTTCTCAAAGCCCTCAGGCGAATCCACCATCGAATATTCCCATACCTTGTCTTCAAATGGCAGATAACCAATAATATCCTCCGGGGAGAAATTATCTTCTAAATACTTCCGCTCTTCTTCCCTGCGCACCTTATTGCCTAAAATTTTCACCTGCTGAATACCCAGATCCGAAGAGAGCCGTTTAACCACCTGCGCAGTCTTAACGCTTGCCCTGGTAGGCTCCGTAACTACGAGGATCATATCGACTCCCCGCGCCGTTCCCCGGGTTAAGTGCTCAATGCCGGCGCTCATATCGAGAACCACAACCTCTTTTTTATCCAGTAATAATGAATTAAGAACGGCATTCAAAAAAGAGTTCTCCCGACAATAACAGGCAGAACCTCCTTGTTTGATACCACCCATGATTAAAAATTTAACCTTGCCCTTATGCAAACTGTAATCGTCAATGACGTCCTCAACATCGGGGTTGAGATTATAAAAAGCTCCTCCGCCCCCACTTTTTTGTTCAATTACTTCTTTCATATCCACCAAAGGCGTCACCGCTGCGAGTTCATTTGGATCCATACCCAGCGTAAGCCCCAGGCTGGCATCGGGATCAGCATCTACGGCGATAACATGATAACCGTTTTCAGCAAAGAGATAGATTAAATTTGCTGCGATTGTTGTCTTCCCTACTCCGCCTTTGCCTGAAACAGCAATTTTCACAAAAACATTCCTCCTATATTCTATATTGTAAGATATAGTAAGATATATTTTCCGGATAACCCTGATAAATTGTAAAGGTGCAACCCTTTATTCTTGTTCGACATACTGCAGCGAAATCCTTTTTTAAATATTTGCCTAAGGATAATAAAACATAAACATACATTTTTATTTTTTCGCTACTTGATGCCTCTATTCCTGCGCCAGAATTTTCTCAATTTAACTATTTAGAGGAAGCCGATTAGAAGAAGCCGAGGAAGCCGCAGGTGGATCCCGCAGCGAGGATATTATTCACCGAGGTAAGTTTTGCGGACTTGTTCATTTTGCAGCAAAGAAGAAGCTTTATCATGTAAAACCACGCGTCCAGTTTCCAAGACATAGCCCCTGTGGGCAACGCTTAATGCCATTTGAGCGTTCTGCTCTACAAGCAATATAGTTGTGCCATTACTGTTAATCTCCTGGATAATTTGAAATATTTCTTTTACAATAATCGGAGCAAGCCCCATAGAAGGCTCATCCAGCAACAATAGCTGTGGGTGGGACATAAGAGCTCGTCCGATCGCCAGCATTTGCTGCTCTCCACCGCTCAATGTTCCCGCAGCCTGTTTTTCCCTGCCTTTTAGCTGAGGGAAAGTGCTGAATACCATCTCCATATCCCTGTTAACGGTATTTTTATCAGCTATTGTATAAGCACCCATTTTTAAATTTTCATACACGGAAAGCCGGGGAAAAACGCGCCTTCCTTCCGGGACATGGGAAATGCCCATTTTCACTATATCATGGGGTGGCACATGATCAATTATTTTATCTCGAAAAATGATCTCCCCTTCCGCCGGCCTTAATAATCCGGAAATAGTAAGCAGCGTTGTTGTTTTACCTGCCCCATTCGCCCCAATTAAAGATACTATTTCTCCTTCTTCTACTTTAAGGCTTACACCTTTTAAGGCTTGTATATTTCCGTAATAAGTAGAAAGGTTCTCCACCCGCAGCAACTTATTCCCCCCCGAAAAGTTTATGTTATGTTTACTATAGAGAATCGCCCAGATAAGCATGGATAACATCCTCATTTTTTTGGACCTCTGAGGGTGTTCCTTCTACAATTTTTCTACCGTAATTCAATACAGCGACCCTTTCGGAGATCCCCATGACAACTTTCATATCATGCTCTATCAGCAAAATGGTTTTACCCATTTCATCCCTGATTCGGGAGATCAATTCCATTAATTTACCTGTTTCCTGAGGGTTCATGCCGGCTGCCGGTTCGTCAAGCAACAACAGTTCCGGATCCGCCGCCAGGGCACGGGCTATTTCCAGTCGGCGCTGCTCGCCATAGGAGAGGTTTTTAGCCTGCTCATTCTTTTTGTCATCCAGGCCAACAAAGGCAAGCAGAGACATAGCATTATCCCTGGCGTCCGCCTCTTCACGTTTATCGCACGGGCGCTGCAATATAGCACCGATCAAACCTGAACAGGTCCTGGCATGCCTGCCCACAAGCACATTATCAAGGACACTCATTTTGCCGAAAAGGCGTATATTTTGAAAGGTTCGGGAAAGTCCTTTTGCGGTAATCTGATAGGGTTTTAAGCCGTTGATTTTTTCTTTCTTGAAGTAAATATCACCCCGGGAAGGTTGATAATGTCCTGTGAAAAGGTTAAAAAGCGTGGTTTTACCAGCCCCATTTGGCCCGATCAGGCCCATTATTTCGTGTTTTTTTACGCAAAAATCTACCTGTTCAACAGCCTTTAATCCCCCAAAATACCGACTAACCTTTACAGCATCAAGGAGATAATCATTTAATGGCAAAACTTCAGGCAATACTTTCATCCCCTATTTAAAAATTTAAATAACCTGTTTTTTTGTTTGCTTAACCCTATCTTTAATTTTGCTAAAAAAGAACCTCCTGCCGGAACATCTTTCCTCAAAATCCCCTCACCGATTATCCCCTGTGGCCTTAACCGCATCATAATAACAAGAATCGCACCATAAAACAGCTGCCGGTAGTCGGCGCTTGCCCGCAGAAGTTCCGGGATAGCGGTAAGAGCTGTAGCGCCGATGATGGCGCCCCACATATTACCCAGCCCGCCCAAAACAACCATGCAAAGGTATTCTATGGACTTTAAAAAACCAAAACTACCGGGATGGATATAGCGAAAATAGTGAGAAAAAAGTCCGCCTCCAAGACCGGCAAAGAAGGCACCGACACCAAAGGCAAGAATTTTATAATAGGTAGTATTAATGCCCATGGATTCGGCGGCCGTTTCGTCCTCACGGATAGCTATCAGTGCCCTGCCCACCCTGGATCTTATTATACGGTATAAAACAAAAAGTGTCACTAGCACGGCGACAATCACCCACGCCAGCGTTGTTTCTTTAGGTATACCCCTTAGACCCACTGCTCCTCCGGTTATCTCCAGGTTCAAAAATACAACACGCACTATTTCACCAAAACCAAGGGTAGCAATAGCGAGGTAATCACCTTTGAGTTTTAAAGTAGGAATACCGATTAAAATACCAAAAAATGCAGCCACCAAACCTCCGCACAGCAGGGAGGCAAAAAAAGGAAGACCCAGTTTTAGAGTACCAAGAGCGGCGGCATAAGCTCCAACACTCATAAAAGCAGCGTGTCCGATAGATAACTGCCCGGTAAAACCGGTTATCAGATTTAAGCTGGAGGCCATAATAATATTTATGCCTACCAGGATGATTATCTGCAGATAGTAAGCACTGATCACTACACCTGTCACCTTCTCTTAAACGACTATACTTTTTCCTGTAATGAGCTGCTAATTAAACCGGATGGTTTAAAAAGAAGTACAATAATCAATATTGTAAAGGCTATAGCATCCCGATACTGCGAGGAAATATAAGCTGCTCCCATCACTTCGGCGATCCCCAGTAACAATCCTCCGAGCATCGCCCCGGGTATACTGCCGATACCGCCTAAGACGGCTGCTACAAATCCTTTCAACCCCGGCATTAGCCCCATCATCGGAGTAACAGAACGGAAATAAATCCCCACCATCACACCGGCTGCCGCGCCCAGGGCTGAACCTACAGCGAAAGTGGTAGTAATGACCTTGTTTATATTGATCCCCATGAGGCTGGCGGTATCCTTGTCCTGGGCCGTTGCGCGCATGGCAATACCTATTTTGGTTTTCTGAATTAAAAAGGTTAAACCCAGCATTAATAAAAATGATACGATAAGAATAATTACTTCCACCCTGGATACAGTAAAAAAAGAGGTTTTATAGATCTTGGAAACAAAAGGGCTGGGAAAAGAATATGCACGGGCCCCCATAATTAACAATGCTAGGTTCTGCAAAAAAATGGAGGCACCAATAGCACTAATCAGTGCCGCCAGCCTGGTAGAACGCCTCAGGGGACGGTAAGCCAAATATTCCACCGTTATGCCCAACAGGCTAGCCAGGGCCATGGCTAATAAAAAGGCTATAACGAAAGGGACCTGATAAACGGTTACCAGAATCATCCCAACAAAAGCGCCAAACATGTATATTTCACCATGAGCAAAATTAATTAATTCAATAATTCCGTACACCATGGTATAACCTAGAGCAATGAGGGCATAAGTACTGCCCAGGATTATCCCGTTTATTAATTGTTGAAAGAACATCGCCCCACCCCAATACTAAATACCTTCATAATGTAAAAATACTGGAGAGGAGGGAAAGTCTCCTTTCCCTCCTCCTGCGTACTAAATGATTTATTACCTGATGCGACCAAAAGTTCCGCCGTCAACTTTCAAAATCAGGACGTCTTTGATCGTATCCCCTTCTTCATCAATACTCGTATTGCCGGTAATCCCGGGGAAGTTTTCGGTTTCAGCAAGGCCTTCCCGGATTTGCTCGGGAGTAGTTCCTTTGGCTTTAATCGCCTCAACGACAATACGGGCAGCGTCATAAGCCTGGGCGGCAAACATATCCGGCTCCTCATTAAAAAGTTCCTCATACTTATTTACAAAATTTTGCACAGCAGCAGACTCGTCCCCGGAATGGAATCCGGCTGTAAAAATAGCTCCTTCAACCGCATCGGCGCCTATCTCTACCAGCACCGGGGAGTAAAAGCCGTCAGCTCCGAGAAACTGAACCTCAAGACCCTGCTCCTTGGCTTGCTGGGCTATCTTGGCAGCTTCCGTATAATAGCCGGCCACAAATATAGCCTCGGGATCTTTTTGCTGAATATTGGTCAACTGCGGCTTAAAGTTTTCATCGTTATCCATAAAAGCTTCCACGGCTAAAACTTCAGCCAGCGAGCTAGCTGTTTCTTCAAAGGCATTTTTTAAAGCTACTCCATAGTCATTATTGGTATAGAGAATGGCAAACTTGTTTAGACCAAGCTCCGTAACAGCATACTCCGCCAGCTGTGAGGCCTGTACCTCATCGGAAAGACAGTTACGGAAAAGATAAGGATTCCCTACAGTAAGGCCGGTAGCCGTAGATGAAGGAGAAATTGTCGGTATTTCAGCACCCATGATAATCGGCCCGCCTGCTTCAGACTCTGAGCTCAAAACGCCCCCAACAATCACATTAACTTTGTCCTGTTCCGCCAGTTTGGAAAAGGCATTAGCCGCTTTGGACCAGTCCCCCTCGGTATCTTCGGCCAGCAGGTCCAGAACAACGCCCTCAATTTCATTATTTTCATTAACCTCATTTACAGCAATTTCCACACCGTTTCTAACGCTAAGGCCGTAAGTAGCGGCTCCTCCTGACAGCGGCCCAACCATACCGACTTTTACCACTGTAGCATCCGGAGTTTCCTCACCTTCCGGCACCGTCTCCGGATCTGATGCTGGATCTGCAGCTGGAGCATTGCCGCCACAGCCGGAGACTACCATAAGCGCTAAAAGCAATAAAACAGACAGTATACTAAAAATTTTTTTGGTCATTTTGCTTTTTCCCCCTTTTTTATACAAGAGATATTGTTTTAGAAAAAAGTTCCCCCTCTTTTTCCCCCCCTTGCCGAATTAACCTTAAAAAAAAGATCAAAATTACTTATTCCACATAATAATATAAAAACCTTCTTTGTGAGTCAACTTAAATTTGGTTTTTTTGAAAAAAATAAATTTTAAAAAAATTGCTTATAAAAAATAAGCGATGCAGTTGGAATTCATTGCAAAAGAACTCCAACTGCATCGCTGAACCGCTGTTCATTTTAACTTGAAGAAGCCTGTTCCCTCTGCTGTTGTTTCGGCTGCTCGATATCTTTTTTGGTAAAAACAAGTTTTTCCTCATCTTTATCTTTATCTACAACAATGGTATCTCCTGCTGTAAAGTACCCTTTTAGCATCTCCTCGGAGATACCGTCTTCCAGCCTTTTCTGAATAACACGCCTCAGCGGGCGGGCACCATAGGTGGGATCGTACCCTTCACTGGCAAGCCGGCGTTTTGCTTCTGCAGTAACTTCGATCTGCATGCCATATTCTTTGATGCGTTTGGCGAGATCGTTTAGCATCAAATCCACTATCTGACCAATATCCTCTTCAGTAAGTGACCTGAAGACAATAAGATCGTCCACCCTGTTCAAAAATTCCGGCCGGAAAGTCCGTTTTAGCTCATCGAGCAGCCTGTTTTTCATACTTTCGTAGGATTTCTCCGCATCGGCGGGCCTGAATCCTACACTCGGCTGTTTCTTAATATAGTTGGCTCCCACGTTGGAGGTCATGATCACCACTGTATTGCGAAAATTAACGGTGCGGCCTTTACCGTCAGTTAAACGTCCGTCTTCGAGGATTTGCAACAATACGTTAAATATATCGGGATGGGCTTTTTCAATTTCATCCAGAAGGATAACGCTATAGGGCTTGCGCCTTACTTTTTCAGTCAGCTGACCTCCTTCATCATAACCCACATATCCCGGAGGAGCGCCGATCAGCCGGGCCGTTGTATGCTTCTCCATATACTCCGACATATCCAGACGGATTATTGATTCCTCGTCCTCGAACATGGCCTCCGCCAGGCTGCGCGCCAGTTCCGTTTTTCCTACCCCGGTAGGTCCGAGGAAAATAAATGAACCGATAGGCCTTTTGGGATCCTTCAGTCCCGCGCGCCCGCGGCGGATAGCCCTGGCTACGGCTTGAACCGCTTCATGCTGGCCGATTACCCTTTCGTGCAGAATATCTTCCATACGCAGCAGGCGCGCCGATTCTTCCTCGGCAAGTTTATTAACCGGAACTCCCGTCCAGCTCGATACGATATGGGCGATATCCTCCTCTGTTACTACGGTTTGGTCGGATACAACTTTCTTTTTCTCCCACTCTTTTTTCAGCTCGTTAACCTTAACCCTGAACTGTTGTTCTTTATCCCGCAGCTGGGCGGCTTTTTCAAATTCCTGGCCTCTTACGGCCGCTTCCTTCTCTTGCCTGATGCCTTCCAGCTTTTCCTCCATTTCCTTCAGATCAGGTGGGGCTGTATAATTGCGCAACCTCACACGGGAAGCGGCTTCATCGATAAGGTCTATGGCCTTATCGGGAAGAAAACGGTCCTGAATATACCGATCGGCCAGATTAACAGCGGCTTCCAGCGCCTCATCGGTAATCTTAACACGGTGATGAGCTTCATAGCGGTCACGCAGTCCTTTTAAGATCTCCAGGCTTTCCTCCTTACTGGGCTCTCCGACCATAATAGGTTGGAAACGCCTTTCAAGAGCCGGATCTCTTTCAATATATTTTCTGTACTCGTCCAGAGTAGTGGCACCAATAGCCTGCAGCTCACCCTTGGACAGCGCCGGTTTAAGAATGTTGGAGGCATCTATGGCCCCTTCAGCAGCTCCAGCCCCAATAATGGTGTGCAGCTCGTCAATGAAGATGATTACATTTCCTGCCTGCTGCAGCTCCAGCATCAATTTGCGCAGGCGCTCTTCAAATTCCCCCCTGTACTTGGTACCTGCAACTACAGCAGCCAGCTCCAGGGTTACCACCCTTTTATCCCTGAGAATATCGGGAGCTCTTCCTTCTGCAATGCGCTGCGCCAACCCTTCTGCTATAGCCGTTTTACCCACACCGGGTTCACCGATCAGACAGGGATTATTTTTGGTACGCCTGCTTAAAATTTGGACTACCCTTTGAATTTCTGTGTCCCGCCCAATGACCGGGTCCAGTTTTCCTTCTCTGGCCATCTTCGTAAGGTCACGGCCAAAGGCGTCAACCGTGGGAGTCTGTGGCACATTTTTTCCCTGCACGCCTCCCAGTTGGACTTCTCCGCCCAAAAGCTGTATTACTTCCCTCCGGGCCTTTTTGAGATCAATCCCCAGGTTTGCTAAAACCTGGGCAGCTATACCTTCTCCTTCCCTTAAAAGCCCCAGCAAAAGGTGCTCTGTTCCTACATAGTTGTGACCGAGATTTTGTCCTTCTTCTATAGCCAGTTCAATCACTTTTTTTGCCCTGGGAGTATAACTGATACCCTGTACCTGGATTTTTTCACCCTTACCGATAATCTTTTCCACTTCAGAGCGTACACGCGACAGCTCTACGCCTAGATTTTGAAGAGCGCGCGCTGCTATGCCTGAACCTTCCCGAACCAACCCCAATAAAATATGCTCTGTGCCAATAAAGTTATGATTTAATCTTTTTGCTTCTTCCTGAGCCAGCACCAGTACCTGCTGAGCTCTTTCGGTAAATCTGCCGAACATAAACATTGTTTTTTGCACCCCTTTCCAATTATTATTTAAGTTAAGGCAGGCATTTTTGCATCTGCATCGCTCTTTCAAGATCCCTTTCATATGGGCTCAGGTTCTTATCCTTGAGATACTGCAGGCACCCGGGCCTGGTAAGAACCAGAAGTTCATTCAGTACTTTTATAGGAACTCCTTTTAAAAGCCCCAGGTCCACCCCAAGGCGAACATCGGAGAGAAACTGCATAGCTTCCTTGGAATCGATCACCCAGGCATTCTTAAGAATCCCGTACGCTCTGCCTGCTCTGTCACCAAGTTTTTCCCTTCCTTCGTTAAGAAGATGCTCCCTGGCGCTCTTTTCCTGGTTAATCAGCTGTCTGGTTACGCTGTACAGGTTCTGCCATATCTCCTCTTCCGTCTGCCCGAGTGTTATCTGATTGGAAATTTGCAGCAGGTTACCGATCATTTCGGTACCCTCGCCATAAATCCCTCTAACCGCCAGACCTACCTGGCTGACAGCAGCTAGAATACGGTTTATTTGCTGCGTAATCGTCAGGGCAGGCAGGTGCAGCATTACTGAAGCACGTAAACCGGTGCCCACATTGGTTGGACAGGCTGTCAGATAGCCCTTTTCTTCATCAAAGGCATAATCCAGATAAGATTCAAGAATGTCATCATAACTGGAGGTTTCCTGCCATGCTTTTTCAAGCTGCAGACCCGGCAGAAGGCACTGAATCCGAAAGTGATCTTCTTCATTAACCATGATACTTATTATTTCATCTTTCCTGAGTATAAGCGCACTGAACCGGTTTTCCCGGGCCAAAAGAGGGCTGATGAGATGCTTTTCTACCAGCACCTGCCTGTGTACCGGTGACAGGGCATTAATCTCCAGCATTTCAAAACCGGACTCTTGTAAACGCGAATTCCGGATAACTTCTTTCGCCGCTTGCAGTACTTTTTCGCGCTGCTCATCAGACGCCAGGGGAGGAAAAGGCATTTTTCTTATATTTCTAGCCAGCCTAACCCTGCTGCTGATCACAATATCCGCTTCAGGCCCTGTGCCTTCCATCCATTTACTTACTATTTCCGACCTTCTTTTCTGTTGCATTTTATTTTCACCATCATTGTCCATTAATATTTCTTCCAGCGGATTTTTGGGGGAATTATGTTTTGCTTTTTGTTTATCGTTCATTTTTTTCGCCTCCGGAAGAAATCTTATTTTCCAGCTTACGTATTTTGTCCCTGATTACAGCCGCCTCTTCAAATGCTTCTTCCACAATCTTTTTCTGCAGCTCCCCTCTCAAAAGCTCAATCTCTTTTTTTAGCTTAACGTGAGAGCCTGCCCTCGCCGGAACTTTGCCGAGGTGTTTTTGGTTACCATGAAGATGGCGAAAAAGCGGCAGAAGGTTTGTGCCAAAAGATTCATAACAGTGATCACACCCAAAGCGGCCGATCTGGCCAAACTGGGCATAAGTTAATCCACAACCGGGACACTGAAGGCCGCTGTACCCTGCCGAAGCAACTTTTTCTGAACCTCCGCCGGGAAAACCCATCAAGCTGGAAAAAAATTGATGCAGGGGAAATTTCCCTTCAAAAGGAAATCCCAGTTCACCCTTTTCACCCGCACAGCTTTCGCAGAGATACATTTCAGTCTTCTTACCATTAATAATTTTAGTTACATGGACAGAAGCAGTATTCTTGCCACAGTTTTCACAGAACATTTTTAAATTCCGGCCGGCCGCAAATAATAATCTAGATAGATTTTTTGGGGCCGGAACTTTCACCTCCTCTGACTTTTAATTAAAACTTAATCAATAACAGCAGCATATCTCTCAATAACAGCCCGCGCAGCTCTTTTCTGAAGGAATTATCTTCAACGGCTTTAAGTCCACTTAAAGCCGACTCCATTAATCCCGATTCTCTCAATGATATATATTTTAACTCGTAAAGCCTCTGGATTATACCTCTTGCCCTGTCTTCGCTAATCCCGCCGGCAACAAGATCTTTAGGAAAGGTAGAGAGAAGGTTCTCTACGGATAACTGCAGTTTTTTAATCCGCACGTACCCCTTGCCCCCTCTTTTGCTCTCTACCAGGTATCCCTTATCCAGCGTGAAACGTGTACCTAAGACATAATTAATCTGGGAAGGGACGCATAAAAATTTATTGGCCAACTCTTTTCTTTTTATATCTATATATCCAGAGGGACTTAGGATAAGCAGTTTTTTTAGATATTCTTCCATTCTGTCGGCGAGATTGCTCATTATGCTCTTTGTTTCACCTCTTAAAAAGCTGATCATTATGAGTATAAAATTAGTATTAAATTTATACTCAATTAGACTTTGACCATTACTGACCTTTGGTATTATTATTATACCTCAATCTAAAAATTATGCAAGCCAACTTTCACCTAATTTTGGATAATATCACCTTGTATTATTTTAACAGGTCCATTGTACGTATACAACGGCCCATTTCCGTACTTTTTAATTAAATATCTCCTTTTTTCATCTGGGGCAGGGTTGTTTTTGATAATTTCTCGTGTTTTATAATTCCCCGTGCTGGTAGTACCAATCCTCTAATTCCTGAAATGTGGGGACCTTTTTTCCCCGCTGACATACTGTTTTAATTGCCCTTACGTAGAGCACCTGATAATGATAAAAATAGGAGCAGCATACACTGCAAAGATTGGACCAGATGTTTTCCTGCTTCCACAGGCGCAAAAGCAACTGGGTACACTGCGGGCACGGCTTCCAGCGGTAGGCAAAAACCCATTCCCAGTAACGTTCTTGAAAAAATTCAAGGTTTTCCTCAATCTTTTTTCTCTTTATATCGACCATACTAACGACCTTGCTTTTCATTTTCCTTTATAACAACTCCATTTTCCAATTTTGATGCATACTTTTATATTTTTAGCCAAATCCCCATATATAATGCACAGCGCATATAAATTGGAAAAGAGATGCTGGAGAAAAGCATCTCTTTTCAATACAACCTCTTCAGTAAAAACTTTTCAATGCAAATATAATAAGCAGCTTCTACAGCATTACTTATTTCAAGGGTACAATCACCAGATCATCGGGCATAGAAGTTATTTTTTCTACACTCTTTTCTGTAACATGCCAGACATTTTCCAGTCCGAGCATACCTTTCCCCGGAAAAATAAATTTAGGCTCCAGGGCAAAAACCATCCCCGGATACAAAACATGCTTTGAAACCTGCGACAGCAACGGAAATTCATCTAAATCCAAACCTACGCCATGACCGATAAATTTTACCTTCCTGTCCTTGTAACCCATAAAAAAATCCCCCAAACCTCTGGCTGTGGCAATCTCCAGAGCTAACCGGTATAGCTCACTGGACAGTATCCCGGGGGCAGCCCTGGAAATTACCTCTTGCTGGATATCCAGAGCCACATCATAAGCTTTTTCCAACTCCGGGGGCAAGGAACCCAGAGAAAAAACGCGTGTATGATCCAGAATATATCCTCCATAGACACTTCCATAATCTAAACCAACGGGCTCATGGGGATTAAGCTTCCGCCAGCCGGATCCCTGCGGGCAGGCGGTGGTTACACCCTCCCCTCCCGTGCAGCTGTCCAAAAAAGTGCTCATTTCCCCATTTTCCCCAAAATAGGCATGTCCAAACAACATCTCCATATTAAAACCCCTCATCCGCAAGATTCCCTGATGTCCTGCTTTCCGGTAGAGGGTCTCAATTTCTGCTGCAAGTTCTATCTCAGACTTTCCTACTTCCAACAGCGCGGGGATTTCCCGGAAAATATCTGTAGCAATTTTGTCCGCCCGGCGGAAACAATTGAGCTCATATTCGGATTTGAGCATGCGTATCTCCCTGATCATTGTAGAGATATCCACAAATTTGACACCGGGAAATATTTGTAACAATTGCTTGTATTGGTTAACCGGAAGAACGTCAAGTTCAAGCCCAATAGTTTTCAGGCTCCCTTGCAGGTATTCCTGAAGGTATGCGGATAACTGCCCCCAATTTTTTAAAGGTATAACCTTTTTCCAGCCGGATTCTTTTAAAGCCCGGTTATAATTCCGCCTTACCATGTAAAGGGGGGCTTGTCCGACAGGTACAAATAAAAAACCATTCTGCATAGATCCGGCAAAATAATAAAGATCCATTTTTTGCGTAATAAGAGCTCCATCCAGAGATTTTTCCTGCAAGCGGTACTGTAAATTGCTTACACGATCCTGGAGTTCCTTTAACGGTGTTATCTGCAACAAAATATCCTCCATTTTTTCATTTTTTTAATCTTTCATTTTTTTTAATCTTAGTCCAGAAGTAATAATTTGTCAACACATTCCGAAATTACAAGGTCCGGAATGTTCCCACGACTTTATCCGCCCTGCGGGTTCAGGTGATAATTTTCTGACGGTCTGTTAAAACAGGGTAAAACAAATCCCCTTTTCTTTTTAATCTGGAAAGCATATTGCTTAGATTAAAAGAGGACGGCGTAAAGGAATTAGCGGCAATCTCACTCCATTTTAGAGGGGCGGAAACCGGAGCTCCCCGGATAGGACGGGGAGAATAAGGTGCGATAAGGGTCTTTCCCCGGCCGTTTTGTAAGTAATCGAGGTAGATCTTTCTTCCCCTCCGGGACACTTTTCTTTCCAGGGTGGTAATGGCAGGCAACATGGCATTGAGTTCCTTAAAAATACTTTCACAGTAAACCCTGGTTATTTCGTATGTATACACCGGTTCAAGCGGAAGATAAACCTGAATACCTCTTGAACCGGATGTCTTGGGATAAGAACGTAACCCCTTTTCCCCCAACAATTTTTTCAAATCCAGGGCAACGGCACACACTTCTGAAAAAGAAACTCCCTCTGCAGGGTCCAGGTCAAAAACAGCAAAATCAGGGTTGTCGGGGGTCGCCGCAGATGAAAGCCACTGGTGTATTTCCAGGCAGGCCTGATTTCCAAGCCAGGTTAATGTTTCAGGGCCTTGAGCAAGAATATAATTTGTTATTTTGCCCTCATCATGTTGGAAAGGAACGGTTTTTAGCCAGGGCGGCACACCCTGCGGAGAATTTTTCTGATAAAAACCCTGCTTGTCAATACCCTCCGGAAAACGCTGAAATACCAGGAAACGTTGCTGAAGATGGGGCAACATATAAGGGGAAACCTCCAGATAATACTTAATCAGATCATATTTTGTGATCCCTTCACCCGGCCAGAGCTCTTTTTCTAGATTGGTAAGCGAAACTGTCTTTTGGTTTACTTCCATTGTAACAGGCATTAATCATGCTCCTAGCCATGAAATTGAACAACTGGATCCTACTTCCAAGCAGTTTTATACCCTGCTCCCTTTTCACCTTAAACCGTTGAA
>CAZQXY010000019.1:0-3263 GCA_964597455.1 uncultured Desulfovibrionaceae bacterium | reverse complement strand
GTTGAAATCCGTGGCGCACGCAGCTTTAAGTCCGGCGTCCACTCGCTAAAAGTCACCGTAACCTTTTTCACGGGATCTACCCAGAGATAGTTTCTTCCTGAAGAAGCAGTGAAACTTGCAAAAGGGGAAAAAGTGCTCTTATTATCCACCGCCCAGCGGCGCCAGTCATGAAGATCCTTTTCCTTAAGGCCGCTGCTTACGCTTCCGATATAGCGCATCTTTCCGGAAGTTTCACTGGCGGCACTGTCAATTTTCAAACCCAGAAGAAGGGAGGCCGGTTGATTACCTTTAAAGGATATTCCGCCTACATAAGCTTCAATTATCTGTTCAATTTTGGTTTTCAACCAGTAAGTGGATTTTCGCGGCCCAGAAATATAAGGGCTGTCGCTTTTTTTGGCCACAATACCCTCCATTTTATTTTCCCTGACCGTTTTTAGAAGTATTTCCCCATTTTCATAACTCGGTGTAACGTGTACGTGTATCTGTTCATTATTGGCCAGCACGTCCAACAGCATCTCCTGCCGCTTTTCCCAGGGATACTTTAAAAGCCATTTACCGTCAAGATATAATAAATCGAAGAGCATATAGAAAACAGGCACCTTTTTTTTCATCATCGCAATATTACCAGGCGCAGTACGTTCTCTTTGCATCACAGCAAAAAAGCTGGGGCGGCCATCGTCAAGTGCGATCATCTCCCCATCCAGGATAAAACTTTTTCCCCGGACGAGTTCAGGCAATATTGCCAACTCCGGATAAAGGACTGTTTTGTTTTTTAGACTTTTCCCCTGCAAATGAACGGTACCATTCTCCCCAAATGCAAGAATGCGCAGACCGTCCCATTTTACCTGGTAGAGAAAACCGGGATCCTCCCGCAATACCTTGCTGGGCTGTGGTTCCATGGGAACTATTTTTTGTTGAAACAAATTATTTCTCGCTGTCATTTTTTGGCAGCCGCTGTTTTTTTGCGCGAGGAAGGCTTTCTATTACGATCCCTTTGTTCGGCTTTTTCCGTTTTTTCCTGGGATTTTCTTACACTGGCCTGCAGCGCTTCCAGCAAATCGACCACTTTTTCTCTCTCCGGAGAGGGAGCGACAGCTATTTCTTTACCTTCCACTTTGGCCTCAATCACATTTAATAGCTTTTCCCTGTAGCTATCTTGATACTTTTCCGGTTCAAAAGGCGTCGCCAGGTTCTCAATAAGCTCTTTAGCCATAACGAGTTCTTTTTCACGTACTTCCACACCTTTTGGCAGATCGGGCAGCTCCTGAACAGAACGCACTTCATCGGGATAAAACATCGTAGAAAGGGATAAAACATCATTATAAGTTCTTACTGCCGCCATCGATTCCTTGGTCCGCAGGGTAACGGTGGCCAGAGCGATTTTTCCTGTTTCCCGCATAGCCTCCCAAAGCAGCAAATATGGCCTGCCCCCCGGCCCGTCAGGTGCGAGGTAATAGCTGTTCTGGAAATATACGGGATCGATCTCCTCAAGCTTTATAAAGTCCTGTATTTCAATTAGTTTCTCTTTTTCTCCGGCCGCGGCGTTTATTTCCTCTTCACTCAGCACTGCAAAGCGCCCTTTTTCATATTCATAACCGCGAATAATCTCTTCCCAGGGAACCTCAGTTTTACAAGTGCCGCATACTTTCTGGTATTCCAGTGGAGTATGGCAGGGAGCGTGCAAGTAGCGAAATTTCAGATCTTTTTTCTCGGTAGCCGCAAAAAGGCGTACCGGTATATTAACCAGACCAAAACTTATAGAACCTTTCCACATGGCTCTCATAATAATATCCCCTCCGCCCTTATTATCTCCGGCAGGAGGGGTATATACACAAAATATCACTGAAAACTTTAACCCGGCTAACCTGGCTCACTTCTAACAAAAAAATACCTTATAGTATTGCCGCTTATTGCCGCCAATTATCAATATTAATAAGGGATGTTTTTAATCCCACTGCCCGGCACACCCAAAGCCCATTAAGTAAATTGTTCCCCCAGGTTCGCGGAAACATCTCCATTCTACACGCTGCACAACCAAAACACTAGAGGCTTTGCTCAATAATGCTGCTCAATTCCTCCTTTTTTCTGAAACCAACTATTGTTTCCACCGGCTCCCCGTTTTTGAAGAGCATCATGGTGGGAACGCTCATAATACCAAAACGTGAAGCGGTATCGGCGTTATCATCGATATTGACCTTCACAACCTTAACCCTTCCCTCATAATCACCGGCAATCTCCTCCAAAACCGGTGCAACCATCCTGCAAGGTCCGCACCAGGATGCCCAAAAATCTACCAGTACCGGCTCGCCGGCATTTAATACCTCCTCATTAAATTGCTGATCACTTATATCGAGGGGTTTTGTAGTCATTTTTCCCCGGCCTGGTTTAATTGAATCAAAAACCAGGCCGCACCTCCTTCCATAATAAATTATTATTCAAATTATTATTCAAGGTACCTGACAGCCATCATAGCTGCAACAGCACCATCGGCAGCCGCTGTAATAACCTGTCGCAAAAATTTTCTGCGGATATCACCGGCTGCAAAGAGCCCTGGAACCGCCGTCTCCATTTCCTCGCTGGTAATAATATAACCCTGCGGATCCGTTTCTACTCCTTTTAAAAAGCTCGTATTGGGAATACGGCCCACGTATAAAAAAGCGCCACCTACAGTCAATTCCGCAGTAGTCGAATCTTTAACATTTTTGACTATTAACGTCGTCAGGTTTTGGTTCCCTTTAAATTCTTCAACTACGGTATCCCATAGAAATGTTACTTGCGGATGCCCGAGTATTTGTTTTTGAAGCGCGGATACCGCTCTCAATTTGTCTCTACGGTGGATAAGAACTACCTCGTGTGCAAACCTGGTTAGAAAAAGAGCTTCTTTTACTGCAGAGTCTCCTCCGCCGACTACAGCAACTTTTTTTTCGCGAAAAAAGAAACCATCGCAGGTAGCGCAAAAGGAAATGCCTCTTCCCCTGTACATTTCCTCGCCGGGAACTCCCAAAAGACGCGGTGAAGTTCCCGTGGCCACCACCATAGTACGGCCATAAAAATCGCCGCGGGAGGTAGTTACCCTTTTCAGGTCTCCCCTAACATCCGCTTGATCTATGGAAGCAGAGATGACTTCCGCCCCAAAACGAATAGCCTGCTGTTCTAAAAGCTGCCCGAATTCTACACCGCTGATGCCCTGGGGAAACCCGGGGTAGTTTTCCAGTTGATCTGAAGCAGCTATCTCTCCTCCTACCAACATCTGTTCCAGAACA